>JAICFA010000132.1 GCA_025923935.1 Candidatus Krumholzibacteriia bacterium | reverse complement strand
GGATCATGAACTCGCCGACGAACCCGTTGGTCCCCGGCAGGCCGATCGAGCTCATGGTCACGATCACGAAGACGACCGCGTACCAGGGCATCACCTTCGCGAGCCCACCGAACTCGTCGATGTCGCGCGTGTGCCGCCGGTCGTAGATCACGCCGACGAGCAAGAAGAGCGCGCCGGTGGAGATGCCGTGGTTGACCATCTGCAGGATGGCGCCACCAACACCCTGAGGGGTGACCGAGACGATGCCGAGCATGACGAAGCCGAGGTGGCTCACCGAGCTGTAGGCCACCAGCTTCTTCACGTCCTTCTGCACCCAGGCGCAGTAGGCGCCGTAGATGATGCCGATCACGGCCAGTACCGCGAGCGTGGGCGCAAAGGCATGGGACGCCGCCGGAAAGAGCGGCATGGCGAAGCGGATGAAGCCGTACGTCCCCATCTTCAGCAGCACGCCGGCCAGGATGACGGAGCCGGGCGTGGGTGCCTCCACGTGGGCGTCGGGCAGCCAGGTGTGGAACGGGAACATCGGGACCTTGATGGCGAAGGCGAGTGCGAAGGCGAGGAACAGGAGCCACTGCTGCTGCGACGAAAATGCGGTGCCGATGAGCAGTGCCAAATCGAAGGTGAGCTCGCCGGTCTGTACGCGGTGCTGGTGGACCACGTACAGAATCGCGACCAACATCAAGAGCGAGCCGACCATGGTATAGATGAAAAACTTGATCGTCGCGTACACCTTCCGGTCGCCGCCCCAGATGCCGATCATGAAGTACATCGGAATCAGCATCGCTTCCCAGAAGACGTAGAACAGGAACAGGTCGAGGGCCACGAACGCGCCGATCATGGCGGTTTCCAAGAAGAGCATGCAGAAGAAGAATTCCTTCACGCGCTCTTCGATGGAGTTGAAGCAGCCAAGAATGGTGATGGGGGTGATGAACGTGACCAGCATCACCAAAAACAGGCTGATCCCGTCGAGACCGACCTTGTAGGAGATGCCGAGCGACGGCAGCCACGTCTTGTGCGCCATCATCTGCATGTCGGCGTTGGCTTGGAAGTTTTGCACGAGCTGGAGCGACAGCACGAAAACGCCAGTCGAGAACAACAGCGCGAACCAGCGGATCATGCCGTGCGCACGCGCCGGCATCAGGGTCACGGCGATGGCGCCGAAGAGCGGCAGAAAGGTGACGAGACTGAGTGTGTCCACTATCTCACCAGCTCGTAGACGAGGTACAGGAATCCGATCAGCATGAAGAACGCGTAGGTGCGCACCACACCGGACTGCAGGAGGCGTGCCCCCGCGCCGAAGAGACGGGCGGTGATGCCGAGCCCGTTCACAATGCCTTCGATGATGCCGGAGTCGATGACGCGATACATGAGCTTGTCGGCAATGGCGTAGCCGGGGCGAACGATGGCGTGCTCGTAGAGCTCGTCGACATAGAACTTGTTGGCCACCAGCGTGTAGATGGGTCCGAGCGAGCGCGTCATGGCGGATGCACCGCCGCCGCGCACGTAGATGGCGTGCGCCAACAAGATGCCGGCGGTCGCGACCAGCACCGAGATTCCCATCAAGAGCATTTCGAGATCGGTGTTGTGACCTTCGGTGGCGGCGGCGAATGCCACCGCGCCCGACTGCACCGCCGGGGCGAGTCCCACTCCGAGGTCATGCCCGCCCACGTGCCCCGCGAACACGGGCTCGAGCCAGTGATGGATGGCGTTGTTGCCGCCCAACGCGGCGGGAACGCCCAAAAACCCGACGATCACCGCACCCGCCGCCAGCACGATGAGCGGAATCGTCATCACCGGCGGCGACTCGTGCAGGTGGTGCTTGGCGTCGTGGGAAACGTTGTCCTTGCCGTGGAAGGTGAGAAACACCGCGCGGAACACATAGAACGCGGTCATACCGGCGGTGACGAGACCGATGGTCCATAACAACCGCGGCAGCCACTCGGGTCCGACACGCGCGTTGAACACGCTCCACAAGATTTCGTCCTTCGAGAAGAAACCGGCGAGCGGAAAAATGCCCGCAATAGCGAGCGACGAAATGAGAAACGTCAGCCACGTCGTCTTCATGTGGTGGCGCAGCTGCCCCATCTTGAACATGTCCTGCTCGCCCGAGAGTCCGTGGATCACCGAGCCGGCACCCAGGAACAGACACGCCTTGAAGAACGCGTGCGTCAGCAGGTGAAAGATTCCGGCCGCGTACGCGCCCACGCCCACGGCGAGGAACATATAGCCCAGCTGGCTCACCGTCGAATACGCGAGCACTTTTTTGATGTCACGCTGGGCGAAGCCAATGGTCGCCGCGAAGATCGCGGTCGCGGCACCGATGATCGCCACTACCGCACCCGCCTGCGGGGCGAGATCGTACAGAAAATTCAAACGCGCGATCATGTACACGCCGGCCGTCACCATGGTGGCCGCGTGGATGAGGGCGCTGACCGGCGTGGGACCCGCCATGGCGTCGGGAAGCCACACGTAGAGCGGAATCTGCGCCGACTTGCCGCACGCGCCCACGAACAGGAGGACACACGCCACGGTCGCGATGGTCGCGAAGGCGTCGTTGTGGACGAACGCCAACTGGCGCAGCGTGGGCACGTCGAGTGTGGGGTTGCCGAGCTTGAGCGAGGTGACGAACAGAAAGAACATGCCCAGCAGAAAGGCGAAATCGCCGATGCGATTGACGATGAACGCCTTCTTCCCCGCCGCCGCGTTGGCGAGATCCTTGTACCAGAAGCCGATCAACAGGTACGAGCACAGGCCCACGCCTTCCCAACCGACGAAAAGGAGCGGGAGATTTTTCGCCATCACCAGCGTGAGCATGGCGAACATGAACAAATTCAAATACGAGAAGAAGCGCGCGAAGCCACGGTCGCCGTGCATGTAACCGGCGGAATAAATGTGAATGAGCGAGCCGATACCGGTGACGACGAGGAGCATCACCATCGAGAGCGCGTCGACCCAGTAGGCCCATTCCACGCGCACCGGACCGGCCGCGATCCAGGTAAACAGCGACTGCTCGAACACACGCGCTTCCGGCGCGAGCGCGCGCATCTGCACGAAGAGCTTCACCACCACGGCAAACGAGAACAACGACGCGCCGCAACCGATGAGTGCCACCAGGCGCTCGTTGGGACCGTGCTCGCGCTTCGCGTAACCGAGCGCGACGAGTCCGTTCAACGCGGCGCCCACGAGCGGCGCGAAAGGTATCAACCAGAGAAGATTCATGGTTTAAAGGCTAGCGTCTGCGGCCGCCGCCACCGGAGCGACCCGAAGGCCGCGACTGCGAGCGGCTATAGCTCTGCTGGCGCTGCTGCGAGCGCTCTCTCGACTGGTATTGGCGATTGAGATCGTTCGTCGAAGGACGATTCTGCGAGCCGCCTTTCTCCCATCCGTCCTTGCCGCGCTGTTCCCATTGGCCGTTCTGATTGCGATACACATTGCCGTTCTTGTCGGAATACACGTTGTTGGGCTGCTGCGAGGGACGCGCACCGGCGCCGCCTCGTCCGCCCGCCGGCTGCTGTGAGGGACGTGTCGCGGCGCTGCCCCGTCCGCCCGCGGGCTGCTGCGACGGACGCCCCGCCGTGTTGCGAATGCCATCCTGCCGCCCCTTGTACAAATTGTCGCGGCCGGCGCCGTGGTGGCCGACGCGCGGGTTGTTGCGCGAGCCGGCGACGTAACCCGCGCCGAAGCCGTGGCGATAGCCATGGTGATAGCCCGCGTGATAACCGCCCGGACCCCAATAGCCGGGGTGTCCATAACCTCCGAACGACATCGAGAACCAGCCGTAGCTGAACCCGAACGACATGCCCCATCCGGCGTACGGGCTGTAGTGCACGTTGAAGCCGAACGTCACCGGACGCGGGTAGTAGTAGGCGCCGTACCACGGCTGGTAGTAATAGCCGGTGCCGTACACGACGCATCCGTTGTAGATGTATGACCCGGTGTACGCCGGCGTGTATCCGACATACACGACGTCCGGCGTCGACTCGTACACCTGGACGTACTTCACGTTGTAAACGGGAACCTCGGGCGGAATCGAGCTGATGCCCGCGGGTGTCGCGGTGCTCACCGCCCACGGGCCGGTGGCGTTATCGGACTCGAACCAGATCCCCTGGTCGCAGCAGTAATATTTGTTCGCGATCAAGAGCACCGACTTGTCGGTGTTGATGGCGTACGACATCTGCGTGCCTTCGATGGCTTTGAACTGCGGCTCGCCGTCGTAGGTGACGGTGACGGTCGCGGTCTTGCGATCGACTTCGGCGGTGGTGGGAATCTGATTCTCGAGCAAGGCTTCGCGCGCGGCCTGCGTGCCCGGAATGCTTGCCAAAACCTCTTCGCCCAACGGGCTATCGGCTGGGATCTTGGCGAAGTCGGCCGGCAGGTCGAACCCGTTGACGTACTTCCACGGACCCTCGAGCGTCTTCGACCCGTACCAGCGGCCCGCGATCAGGATGAAGTGCATCTGCGTGCCGGTATCCATGATGATGTTAGTGTCGCTGTCCTTGACGAACAGTAACGTGGTGCCCGCGACCGGCTCGTAGTCGGGATCGCCCTCGGTTTGAATGAGCTCCGCCGGTGTGGTGCGCACCACGACCTCGGGAATCACTTTCTTGTCGGGCTTGGGCGCGTCCGCGGGCGGCTTCGCCACCATTTGATCGGCCAGGTCGACCACCGACTTGGACGGCTTGTTGCGGCTCTTCTCGTACGGCCCCAACACGTCCTTGGAGTCGTACCAGGTCTCGGCGCCCTTCAAGTACCAGTTGGAACCCTGCTCCACGATAAAGAAGGGCGTGTTGA
The DNA here is from genome assembly GCA_025923935.1 of Candidatus Krumholzibacteriia bacterium. Lineage (GTDB taxonomy): Bacteria > Krumholzibacteriota > Krumholzibacteriia > WVZY01 > JAKEHA01 > JAKEHA01. Next base: position 3,248 of record JAICFA010000132.1, on the reverse strand, counting down.
TCACGCGCTTCACGCTGGAGTTGGGGACGTCCTGCGCGATGGGCTTGCCGTCGATGAGCACCAGAATGGACGGCACTTTGGCATAGATGATCTCGGGCGGCGCGTTGTTGAGCTGCTCGGAGGTCATCTTCTCCTGGTCGACCGCGGTCATCAGCGCCACCAGCTCGTCGTAGTTGAGCTTGTCGCCCCAACGGGGCACTTCGTCTTCGATGACCTTGCGCAGCTCGGCGATGCCTTCCGGGCTCGCGGTGGGAAACTTCACGTCGGTGACTTTGGTCTCCTTGAGCTCCACTTCGCGATCTTCGCGGTCGACTTCGACACGCGCGTCGAACCACACCGCGCCGAAAACCGGCGCGGCATCCTTCATCGTCACCGACACCGCACTGCGCGCGGTGAGCCGGTTGTCGTCGAACGTCTCGAGCTGCGGCTGGTAGACCAGGATCTTGGCCTTCTTCTCCTTGATCTCCTTGGGCCAGGTCTTGTCGAAGTCGCGCGCGCCGGCGACGGTTGCCGTACCGGCGGCCAGCACCAGAGTGGCAGCGATTATGCGAGTGCGGTAATTCATGGTTTCCTCGTTAGTGTTCAATCCCGCATCAACGTCATGTCGTCGGCCTGCACCGTGGTTCGGTTCCGGAACAGCATCACCAGAATGGCGAGGCCGATACCCGCCTCGGCGGCGGCCAATGCCATCACGAAGAACGCGGCGACGTGTCCATCCATCGTTGCCGTGCCGTAGCGCGAGAACGCGATGAACGAAAGATTGACGGCGTTCAGCATGAGCTCGATCGACATCAGGATCACCAGGAGATTACGGCGAAACAGAACGCCGAAGGCCCCGATGAAAAAGAGGATCGCGCTCAGGTATAGATAATGATGAAGACCAATCACGTCAGATGACCTTTTTCGCCAGCAAGACGACCCCAACCACCGCAACCAACAAGATCAGCGACACCACTTCGAACGGATACACCCAGTTGGAGAGCATCAAGCGCCCTACCCCTTCCATGTTGCCGAAGCCTTCCATCGGTGTGGTGGCCGCGTTGGGCTCGATGGTGCCGAACACCTGAATCGCTCCGAACGCACCGACGGCGCACAAGGTCGCAGTCAAGAGGAGCCGCAGCCAGCCCACCGGTGCTTCCTGCAATTCTTCCTTTCTCAGATTGAGCAGCATGATGGTGAAGATGATCAGCACCATGATCGCTCCGGCGTACACCAACACTTGCAGGATGAAGATGAACTCGGCGTTGAGCATCGCGAACAAGCCCGCCAGCGAGCACAGCGAGAGAATGAGCGCGAAGGCACCCGAGAGTGGGTTGCGCACGCTCACCATCATGACGCCGCCGGCGACAGCGAGGGTAGCGAGTAGGTAGAAGAATGCAGCCTGCATCGTTACCGATCCATCCACAGCATCACGAGACCGGTGATAAAGATATTGACGAAGGCAAGCGGGATCATCTGCTTCCAACCCAGCCGCATGAGCTGGTCGTAACGGAAGCGCGGCAGCGACCAGCGCACCCAGATGAACACCCAGCACCAAAAGATGGTCTTGAGCGCAAATGAGGTGATTTGTGCGACCACCGCCACCGTGCGCGCGCCCCAGTCGGGCAGCGGACCCATCGACAGCGTCTTCCAGAAGAAAAACAGCATCGCACCGCCGATGGCGATGTGCGCGACACCGAGGATGATGCCTTCCTTGTCGCGCAGGTCGCCGAATCCGCCGCCGATTTTCATGCGCCGCGCCCAGAACAACATCAAGGCCGCGAACGCCAAGGCGCCCACCCCGCCGACCCCGAGCATCACCTTGAGCCAGCTATCCGCGCTCGCGATGATCTTCTCGGTCGGGAAATAAGGAACCTGCCAACCGCCGAAATAGAGGGTGGTGATCATCGCCGACGCCAGCACGATGGCCACATATTCGCCCATATAGAAGAGGGCGAAGCGCATGCCGCTGTATTCCACGTGGTAGCCGGCGACAATTTCGGACTCGCCTTCCGGCAAGTCGAAGGGATTGCGGTTGGTTTCCGCGAAAGCGGCGGTGATGAATAGGAGCGCACCCAGCGGTTGCACGAACAGCCCCCACTTGGGCAAGAAGCCGAACAACAGCTCGCCTTGTCCGCGCACGATCTCGTTGAGCTGCGCGCTGCCGTAGACCATGAACACGCCCACCAGCGCCAAACCCAGCGGGATCTCGTAGCTGATCATCTGCGCGGTCGAGCGCAGGCCGCCGAGCAGCGCAAACTTGTTGTTCGACGACCAACCCGCGAGAATGATGCCGTACACGTTGAGCGAGGTGATGGCGAGAATGAACAACACGCCCGAGTTCAGATTCGCCACCTGCATCGTGATCTCGCGACCGCCAACGTTGAGCGTGTCGGCCCATGGAATCACGGCAAACGCCGTCAGTATGAACGTAAAACCCAGCACCGGGGCGATCATGAAGAACACGCGGTTGACGTGGGGCGGAATCATCATCTCCTTCATCAGGAGCTTCACCACGTCAGCGATGTTGTGAATGAACCCGGCCAGGCGAATGCCGAGGATGGCGGCACGGTTGGGGCCCGCGCGATCTTGAATGAAGGCCGCACCCTTGCGCTCGAACCAAATCAACACCGGCAAGAGCGTGAGCGCGAAGCCCCAAATGAAGACGGCCTTGCCGCCGATGATCGCGAAATCGATCCAGTCCACCACGTTATGACGCCACCGCGTGCGCGTTCGCGCGCACGCCGGTTGGCCCAAGCTTTGTGAGATTCAATCCGGCGAAGGCGGGCACCGACTCTTCCATCGACTTGCGGATGTGGGTGACGAACTCGTGCGTCTGGGTGCCGGAAAGCGATGCGAGGAGCGAATCGACGATGCGCCACTCCGTCTCCGCCATCGGATTGATGGCCGGCCGCAATTGCTGCACGTGACCCTCGAAGTTGACCACCAGGCCGTCCTTGTCGGCGAAGGTGAGCCCCGGAATCACCAGGTCGGCGCGCTCCGTGAGCGCATTCTTGCAGCCCGCGAGCGCAACGACGGTCTTGGTCTTGGCGACGATCCCCTCGAGCGCTTTGACGTCGGTGTTGAAACCGACCGTGATCAACACACCGTCGAGGCCGAGTGCCGTCGTCACCGCGTCGCCGGTATCACCGCCGCCGGTCTGCAAATTCAGGACGGGGATGCCGAGCATCTGCGCACCGGTCGCGTTGGGATGGCGGTCGGCACGGCGCAGCAAGTGGTCGCCGTCAGGCATAGTTAAGTGCGTAATC
>JAICFA010000131.1 GCA_025923935.1 Candidatus Krumholzibacteriia bacterium | reverse complement strand
GGCATCGCGGGGTTGAATCAACCCGCCATCATGCCGGGCGAGACCTTCGCGTACGAGTTCACGCTCAAGCAGCACGGCACGCAGATGTATCACTCGCACGGCGACGAGATGGTGCAGATCGGATTGGGTGCGATGGGCTTCTTCATCATTCATCCCAAGCAACGCGCCAAGAAGATCGACCGCGACTTCGCCATTTTCTTGAACGAGTGGTTTGTTTCACCCGGGAGCGCGCGCCCCGATCCCAATGTGATGACGGAGTTCAACACCTTTACCTTCAACAGCCGAGCGTTTCCCGGGACGGCGCCGTTAGTGGCCAAGACGGGCGACCGCGTGCGCATTCGCATCGCCAACATCGGACAGGAAAGTCATCCCATTCATATTCACGGACACTCCTTCAAGGTGGTTGCCACCGACGGCGGCGACATCCCGGAATCCGCGCAGTGGCCGGAGACGACCGTGCTGGTGTCGCCCGGCCAAACCCGCGACTTCGAGTTCATCGCCACTGCGGGGGACTGGGCGCTGCATTGCCACCGCCGCCACCACCCCATGAACGCCATGGCGCACGACGTCGAAAACTTGATCGGGGTCGATCAAACCGGCGTCGAGGATGAGATTCGTAAGCTCTTGCCGGGGTATATGGCGATGGGTGAGCACGGCATGTACGAGATGAGCGAGATGCACGAGCACATGGAAGGGCCGGAGAACACGCTGCCCATGATGGCGGGCGTTGGTCCGTGCGGGGCCATCGGCATGGGCGGCATGTTCACCATTTTCAAGGTGCGCAATACCATCAAGGACTACAACGTCGATCCGGGGTGGTACGAGAATCCGAAGGGGACCGTCGCGTACAAAGTGGACGGCCCGGAAGCGCCCGCAGGCGCGATCGAATACGTATGTCCCATGCACCCCGATGTCCGCAGCGACGAGCCTGGCACGTGCCCCAAGTGCGGAATGAATCTGGTGCCTAAGCGCAAGCCAGGCGCGGAGTCAGAGCACAAGCATTGAGATAGTTGTTCGTCGTGTAGTATCTTCCAAGAACTTCTTGGATAACCGGAGGCGTCGAAGTTTCGACACCTCCATAGGAGGAGCCGAAAATGAAAAGAATCCTGGTTGTGTTGATGGCGCTCATGATCTCGAGCGCGGCCGTTGCCCTCGCCGGCGACGATGCGGCCAAAGCGAAGGAAGCCAAGGCGGCACCGACGACGCTCACCGGCGAAGTGGTGGACCTCTACTGCTACATGCAGCATCCTGAATCCGCAGTCGGCGCCGACCATGCCAAGTGCGCGACGGCGTGCATCGGGAAAGGGATGCCGATCGGATTCCTGACCAGCGACGGTACGCTGTATGTGATCACGGGCAAGGATCACGAGCCCGCGAACACCGTGGTAACCGAATGGATCGGCAAGAAGTCGATGGTGACGGGCCACGTCAATGAAGCAAAAGGCATGAAGTCGATCGAGCTCGTGTCGATCGGAGCGGCGAAGAGCTAATTCCTGTCTCGACTGTCGAGATCGTGACACTGCACTCGCTCGAATGAAATAACGGCAACTTCATTGCCGAGCGACGCATCGACGCGCGTGGTTGGTTTGTAAAAACCAGCTGCGCGCGTTCGTGTTTTCGCCCGCGATTTCAATTCACATATCCTCGTTGAACTTGCGAACGGCGCAACGCTGGCGCGCGATGTGCGACACAGACGTCGGTGACTGGTTGTGACGTGTGGGGCGGAAGTACGGGAGGTGGATGTCATGACGAATTTCACAAAGCAGAATACGCGCACGGGAGGGCGGATAGAGAAATTGGTGGTGTTTGCGGCGGCTGCCGCGCTGTGGTCGGGGTGCGACGACGATCCTGCCAACAATTCGAGCGCGCGCGAACCCATCGCGGTCACCGAATCCGGCATCCAGATTGTAGAGGTCACGAGGCGAAGGGACCAGCGGACCGTCGAGGCGGTCATTGTCATCGGGGGTGAGGAGAGACAGGTGACGATGAAACCGATCCTCGACGGTCCGTTGCCCTCCGGGTTCACCGCCCAGCTCGACGGCGGTCACCGCGTCGCGTACGGCTGGAATGAGTACTCGGGGGCGATATGGTTTCAGCAACAATCCGGTGAAGACCACTTCGAGATGATGCGAGCGGTCGCCAACGGCCGCGTAGCCGAGGACTACATCTTCAACGATCGCTCCCTGCACCTCGAGTACGCCGACCTGCCGGTCTCCATCACCGACAAGGCGCTCAACAAGTATGCCGCCGGGGAATTGCTCGAATCGGCGTCCCCCGAGGTCGTCGAGCTCCGCAATGCGTTTTCGGACTTCGAAAAATTCGCCGCGGACTTGCCGGATGCGACGACGTCGAGCGACGCCACGCTGCTGACGTCACTCCTCGCGGATCCCATCTTCGCGGGGGCCATCACCGGGGAGGACGTGCATCCGAATCGTCCCGACGGCCTGTGCAAATTCTTTAATGTGTGCGCCGCCATTTCGTGTCGGATCATCAACAACGTGCACATCTGCACGGCGTGCTTAGCCGGATCATTGGCCTGTCTGTTCCTGGATTGGATGTGCTCCGCCTGGTGCACGGGCGGCGGCGATTAGTCGCATCGAGCTTCATAGCGACAGCCTCGGCGGTTGTTTCGCCGGGGCTGTCGCGCTCCCCTTAATTGAGGTTCGCACCGCGCTCGTCGCTGGCTATAATGCGCGGCGTGCGCTCATCTGGCCGCGCGCATCTTTCCGTCTTGACGCTTGCTGTGCTTTTGCTCGGCGGTATCGCCGCGTGGGGACTTCTCATCCATCTTCGCCAACCCGAGCTCACGCCCGAGCTGCGGGGTTATGCCTTGGCCGAAAATCTCGGCTGCCACGGATGCCATGGACCGCGCGGCACCGGAGGCACTCCCAACCCGCGCACCGGCTCGACCGGCCTAACCGGCGAGATTCCGGCGTGGGACGGCGGCACCGCCATGATGTTCGTGAAAAGCGAAGCCGAAATCCGCGAATGGATCCTCGATGGCCGGCCGTGGCGGCTCGTGCTGCGCGACTCGCTGGAAGCGAGGCGAACCCGCGCGGACCGCGATTCGTCGTTCCCCGTTGCGGGCCAAGTCGAGCTGCGCGGACGGCCATGGAAGAGTGCTCCCCCACCCGTGCGCATGCCGGCCTACGGCGGTGTAATCAACGAGTCCGAGCTCGATGACTTGGTCGCGTATTACAAAGTGATCGCTCGTTTCGGCGATGAAATCGACAACATGCCGGCGGAGGCCCGGCGCGGTTATACTGCCGCGCGCGAAGCGGGCTGCTTCGGTTGTCATGGCGCTGGAGGATTGCTCGGCGCCAGCAATCCCCGCAGCTTCAAAGGCTACATTCCACCTTGGCGCGGCGACGACTTCCACGATTTGGTGCGCAACGATAGCGAGCTGCGCGCGTGGATCCTCGACGGCGTCGTTCCGCGCATCAGCGAGAACCGCGTCGGTCGTTGGTTCTTGTCGCGGCAGCTCGTGAAGATGCCGGCGTACCGCACGGTGCTGGCCGACTCCACCGTCGACGACATGGTGAGCTATATTCGCTGGACGTCGCGCCGCTCGGATTAGCTGCGCGACGTGATTACGTGGTGTTCCTTGAGCTCAGGAATCACAAGGTCCGTCACATCCTTGCGAACCTCATCCCCTGAAGTCGGATTGAGGGTCTGCGTCGTTCCCGTCCATACCAGCGTGCCACCTTCGTCCACGCTCCACACATCGACGCGTTGCCGCACCACTTGGTCGGTGGTGACGTAGCCCGGCTCGTACACGTCCCGGTACCAAGTGTCGTAGTAGCCGGTCCAGTGGTTGTAGTGGGTCACCGGCGCGGTGGTGACATACCCCGGCACGTACGTGCTCTGCGTTTCGCTGCCCAATCCGACAATCGTGATCACCCCGTCGTAGTCGTCTTGCCGAACCATGTCGATCACTTGCTGGGTATCGGGTAGCGCCGTGGGAAACCCGCGGTAGGACGGCACCGCGCGCACGCCTTCGTTCGCTAGCTCGCTCACGAACGCGTCTTCCCAGATCCGACGAATCGCCGGATCTTCCTTGATCGCGATCACCATCGCCGAGCGGATGGGTTGTTTCGGAAATTCTGGATCCTTCCACATGTTGACCAGCGACGAGCTCCCGCCGCACGCGCCCAACGCGAGCACCGCCGCCACTACCATGCGTTTCGGTATTCGAATGCAAAGAGTCATTTGGTACTGCTCCTTCGTTTCGCCTACGTCTATTCAATAATAGTCATCGAGGTTGGCTACCCGCTTCCGCGGTTGCGCGACGGGGTAAGCTCGATTACGATGGGCGGGATTGCTCTGACGCTAACGCCTCCTACCGGATGGTGCCTAACGTGTCGATATTCATTCGCTGCTCCGTCGTTCTCCTGCTGGCTCTCGTTACGCCGGTTTTCGCACAAGACGAAGATCCACCCGGCTCGCACCGCGAGTGGGGCATCGGTTTCCACATTCGCGCCGGCGGTGCAGGAAGCGACTACGGGGACTTCATGGAAAAGGCGACGGCGTGGGACATGGACATCTACCGGCAGCGTCGCGGGAGCAATTGGCGCTACGGCTTGGGACTCATGTTCGACTCGATGCGCATGAAGGCGCCGCACGACAACGAGCCGGAGTGGGCGCACTTCGAGACCTACGCGTATGCGTCGCGCATATTTCGCAATGAAGAAAAACTGCGTCCGTATTTGCAGGGGCGTTTGTCGATCGTGCGGGTGCATCCGCGCTCGGAATTGTTCGCCAAGGTGCCCATCGACCAGCTGCAATCGGGCGAGAGTCCGACCGATGCGCACAACGGCATCGGTATCAATCTGATTCCCGGGCTCGAGTTCGATCTGGCGCGTGGGTTTGCGATCGACCTCTCCGCCTATTTCAACTGGTACCTGACTTCGACCTATCCATTGCAGGACTACGCGGGCAACCGTCCGCTCGGCGACCAGGAAGACCCCAACATGGGCACGGAGTGGGGCGGACGCGTCGGCATGAACTGGCGGCCGTTGTCGCACGACGAAGTGGTGCGCCCGAGCGAGTCGCCCGATCTATCGCCGCTGGCGCCGCCCGACGAGCACAAGGATGCATGGGGTGTTACGCGCAGCTACGGCTGGGCGTACGGCGAAGTGCTGGCCATCAACTTTGGCGCCTCGATGTTCAACGAATACATTCGCCAGGCGAACTTCAACCAGATCAGCCCGCGCAGCTTCTGGCATAACCTGGAAGAAGGCTTCAACTTCGACGACAACAAATTCAAGACGAACCAATACGTGCATCCGTTCAATGGCAGTACCTACTTCAACTCGGGGCGTTCGAACGGCTTGGGATTCTGGGCGTCTTCACTAACTGCGCTCACGGGCGCATTCGTTTGGGAAGCCGCGGGCGAGACGCATCCGATGTCGTACAACGACATGATCTCGACGGGCATCGGCGGTATCGCGTTCGGCGAGACGGTGTACCGGCTTTCGTCGTACGTGCTCGACAACACCGCGACCGGCGGCGGAAGAACGTGGCGCGAGATTGGCGCCTTCTTGATCGACCCGATTCACGGCTTCAATCGCTTCGTGTCGGGACGCGCGGCGAAGGTGGAGGGCAATCCCTCCGATCCCCACGATTGGCGGCCGCCGCACTACCACACGTCGCTCGACGTGGGCGCGCGCATCACCGGCAAGGGCGAGTCGATCAACGACAGCACCGAGACGCGCCCGTTCATCGAGCTCTACATCCATCACGGCAATCCGTGGGACACGGACCGCCACCGGCCGTTCGATCATTTCGACACGGCGGTGCAGTTCAACGGCGACGACAAGAATACGCTGGCGCGTTTCCAAATTCGCGGCGACTTGTGGTCGAATCCGCTGGGCGACGACGGCGATCCCCAACACGCGCTAGCGCTCGTGCAGCACTTCGATTACATCAATAACAACGCGTACGAGTTCGGCGCCCAGAGCTTCGGCCTGGCTTTGAATTCGCGCTTCCGTCCGTCCACCACATGGGGTATTCAAACTCGTGTCGACGTGATGGCGACGCTACTGGGCGCGGTGAACTCGGAGTATGCCAGCACGCAGGTGATCCCGGACCAAGAGCGTCTGCGCGAATACGACTACGGGCCGGGTGGCGGGTTCTCGGTGGGCGTCAACGGGATACGGAAGGGTCGTCAACTGGCGGCGTTGTATTACCGCGCGCAGTGGATCAACGTGAAGAATGGGTCCGTTTACAACCCCGACAACACGGTCGGCTACGAAGCCAACCACTTCATTGAAGCAGCAATCGCGAGCGTGCGCGTTCCCGTGCGCGACGCGATGAGTGTCGGCCTCGACGGGATCTTGTTCTTACGTCAAAGCCACTTCGAGCGCGACATCATCGAAAACGTGGACCAGCGCGTGCCGCAGGTGCGGCTGTTGTTGTCCTGGGATACCACGCGCTGACGAAGCGGCTATTCTTTGGCGATGATCTTGCGCTTCTGCAACTCGGGAACGACCTGTCCCGCGACTTCGTCGCGCAGCTTCTCCGCATCCTTGGGATCGATGGGTATGGTGGTGCCGGTCCAGATGAGACGGCCGTCGGTTCGGGCCAGATCCATCACGAAACGCATGTCCTCGTCGTTGTCGTTCTGCTGCATCGATTTCGGCAGAACGGCGGCGCTGTACGCGACGTTGTAGCCCCGGCGCCAGTAGTTCAAGTGCGCCGCCGGCGCGGTCTCGCGGTAGCCGCCGCCGCGTTCCTTGCTGGCCGCGATCTTGAGACGATGCGCGACAATCGCCGCATCGTGCTTGTCGCGCTCCATGACGACCGCCACTTGCTGCGAATCGGGGAGATCCGCCGGGAACAGCTGGTACGACTGCCGCGCCAACAATCCCTGCGCGTTGAATTCGGCCGCGATCGTGTCCTCCCAAAAGCGTCGCGCCTCTTGATTACGAGTCAGTGCGATCACGAGCACGTTGTCGACCATGGGCGTGATGGCGGATTCATCCATCCACAAATTGGTCATGTTGGTGCTCGAGCACCCGGCGAACGTCGTCGCCGCGACCAGAATCAACGCTGCATTCTTCACGAAGCGATTTGCACTCATAGTGGGCCTCCCTGATTAGCCAAGAGCATAGAGCGGGAGCGGCGTTCGCTCAAGCCCCTCACTTGATGCGAACGGTCTCCTTGTATTCCGGAATCTCCGCGTTCCAACCGAAGGCGCGGTCGAAGTGGCGGCGCAGCGCGTCCGCCGACTTGGGCTCGCCGTGGGTGAGAAACACCCGCTTGGGCGCCGGTTTGACGTTTCCCAGCCACTCGATGAGCTCGCTGTAGTCGGCGTGCGCCGATATGGAGTCGAGGCTCACGATTTCCGCGCGCACCGGCACGAATTGGCCGTGAATCTTGAGCTCTTCGGCGCCGTTCTCGAGCGCTTCGCCGCGCGTGCCGGGTGCCTGAAATCCCGCCAGCAAAACCGTGTTGCGCGGATCGGGCAAGAGTGTTTTCAAGTGGTGTACGACGCGACCGCCGGTTGCCATGCCGCTGCCGGCGAGGATCACCGCCGGTCCGTCGTTGGTGTTGAGCGCGCGCGAGGCTTCCTCGCTGCGCACGAAGTCGGCCACCTTGAACATGCTCGCGCACTGCTGCGCGTCGAGGCGGTGCTCGCCGGCGTGCGCGCGGAAGATCTCGGTGGCGTCGATGCCGAGCGGGCTGTTGAGGTAGACGGGGACGTCGGGAATGGCGCGCGCCTGCCGCAGCTCGGCGATCAAATGCAACAGCGCCTGCGTGCGGCCCACCGCGAACGCGGGAATGACCAACGTGCCGCCGCGCGCGACGGTGCGCGAGATCACCGTCGCCAGGTCGTCGCGCGGGTCGTCGTCGGGATGGCGGCGGTCGCCGTACGTCGACTCGCACACCAACACGTCGGCGTGCTCGGGAGGCACGGGCGCGTTCATGATGGGATCGATGGGCCGTCCGACGTCGCCCGAAAACACCACGCGAAATCCGTTTTGCATGAACGTCAGCCACGCCGAGCCCAGAATGTGGCCCGCGGGTGTGAAGCGCACGCGAATGCCGTCGCCCAGGTCGATGTCGGTGTCGAAAGGCACCGGCTCGAGCAGCGGAATCGTTGCTTCGGCGTCTTCGCGCGTGTACAGCGGGAGTGCCGGATCGTGGCGCGC
>JAICFA010000130.1 GCA_025923935.1 Candidatus Krumholzibacteriia bacterium | reverse complement strand
TCGAGTGCCACCATGAAGTCGGCGATGATGAAGTTCGAGAAGGTGATGCCTTCCATGCTCACTTTGCTGCCGCCGCTCTCGTTGAGCTCGGTCAGCCAGCAGTTGTCGGGCACGTTGACCGCGAGGTCGTTCATCATGCGCACGTGCAGGTAGCGGTTCTTGTCGAGCGCGGCAATGATGCCGAGGCGCTTGTTGACTTCTTCGCGCTCCGCCTGCAGCTTGCGAATCTTGGCCAGCTGGGGTGCGAGACGCGCCGACTCTTCCTTGAGGGCGACGATCTTGGTCTCGTAATCCTTGATCTTGCGGTTCTGCAGCACCCAGATGCCGGCCACCGCACCCACGTAGACGATCAGGCCGAGCGACACCCACAGCACGGCACCGCCGGAGACGGTCGGAAGGCTGATCTTGCGCTTCGCCTTGCGATCGTCGGACGGAAGCAGGTTTATGCGAATCATCTACTTCCCCTCCCTTCTCAGCGCGAGCCCGAAGGCCACGGTGAGAATCGGGCCGATCTTATCGACGTTGTCGCCGCCCGCCTCGAACACGCCCTCGGCGTGACGAACGGTCGAGACGGCGCGATTGACGGTGAACTCGATGCCGTGCTTCTCCGAGAGAATGTCGCGGAGGAAGGGCACGCACGCCCCACCGCCCGACAACACCGCGTGGTCGATGCGCTCGGCGTCGCCCGCGGTCTTCAAGAACGCGATGGAGCGCTCGATGCCCATCGAGATGTCGGTGGCCGCTTCGGCAATGACCTGGCGGAAGCGGTCGGGATCGTGGATGTGCGACGCACCCGCGAGCAGGCTTTCGGCTTCGTCGTAGGACACGCCCAGATCACGCTGCACCGCTTCCACGAACACGTTGCTGCCGACACTCAGGTCGCGCGTGAAGTACGGAATGTTGTTTTGGATAATGTTGATGTTGGTGACGTCGGAGCCGATGTTGACCAGTCCCACGACGCGTCCCGCGCCGGTGCCTTCGGTGGCTTCAACCGCGTTCTGGATGGCGAACGAGTCGACGTCGATGACGACGGGGTTCAGCCCCGCGTCCTTCACGATGCCCGCGTGCGCGGTCACCATTTCCTTCTTGGCGGCGACCAGGAGAATCTCCATCTGGTTCGCACCCATGTCCTCGTTCAACACTTGGAAGTCGAGGCACACGTCGTCGATATCGAACGGTACGTGCTGCTCCGCTTCCCAGAAGATCGCTTCTTTGGCGTCGTCGGGGTTCATCTTGTCCATCACGACTTTCTTGACGATGACGGCGCGTCCGCTCACCGCTGTCGCGACGTTTCTCGACGTCACTCCCGCCTTGGCCATGCACTCTTGGATACCTTGCACGACCAGACTCTGGTCCATGATCTCGCCTTCGACGATCGCTTCGGGCGGAAGCTTGACGATGCCGTACTTGGTGAGTACGGGCTCGTCCTTGGAGTGGTCGACCTCGACCACCTTGATGAGACTGGAGCCGATGTCCAGCCCGACCGATGTCTTGGCTTTCCGCGAGAACAGCTTCATCTCTTCACCAGCCTTGCTAGCCGTGCGTTACTCGTGAATTCGCCGCGGTTGCCCGCTAAGTCGAACTAAAATCTGTGAATACACCTTGCCGCGGCGGGCGATATCGCAACAAGCATGCCAGGCGAATGTCCCACAACGGCTTATGGTTTCTGGCGATAACCGCCGAGTCCGAAAGGAGTTATTGATAGGCGCGGTGCGCGCTTCCGCGGGCGATCCCGTGCTACCGTGCAAACTGCATCCGCACGGCGCACTAGTGCCGTGGGGAAAATGTGCCTAGGTAGAGCGAGAGCAAACGTCCGCCGCTGAGCAGCATCAGACACGCGGCGGGTGCCAAGAACGAGCCGAACGCGACCGCCGTCTTGCCGTCGCCGCCCGCGCGCCGCATGAGCCACACGCCGTAGATGCTACCGGCCATCGCGGCTAGAAACAAAACGACCAGCACCATCTGCCATCCCAGAAAGGCACCAATCATCGCCATCAGCTTGACGTCGCCGCCGCCCATGCCTTCCACCTTGCGCGCCACTTTGTAAGTCACGGCGATGAGGAGGATGATGCCCGCTCCGACCGCGGCACCGATGAGCGATTCGACAAGGTTGACGTCGAGGCACACCCATGCGCCCGCAAGACCCAGCACCGTGCCGCCGATCGACAGCGGATCGGGAATGATCTGGTGCTCCCAATCGATGAAGGTGATGGCGATCATGATGGCAACGAATACATAGATCCACGCGGCTTCCAGCGTGAGTCCGAATTTCCACACGCAAAATGCCGCGGCGGCGGCACTCATCGCCTCCACCAGCGGATAACGAACTGGTATGCGCCACTTGCAACGACGACACTTGCCGCCGAGAACGAGCCAGCTGACGATGGGGATGTTATCGAACGCTCGGATGGTCTCCCGGCACTGCGGACACTTAGACCGTCCCGCGGCGACAGACGTACCGCGCGGGAGACGATAGATCACCACGTTCAAGAAGCTCCCGAACAAGGCGCCGAACACTCCGGCCAGAACGACCCACGCGCTAGATGTCATCAGCGTCGCCCCTAGCCTCTTGCGCCGGTTGCTGCGTATCGCCGGTCGATTCGTCGCCTGCGCGCAGCTTCTCGATGTATCGCTTCGCCATGTCGCGCATGTACGGTTGATCCGACTCGCGCGCGATCTCTTCCCACATCCGTATCGACGTTTCCTCGTGACCCGCTCTCGAGTGCATGAAGGCGGCAAAACGAGCCGGCATTTCCCCGCTGCCGGGCAAGCGCGACGACAGCTCGAAGTAGCGCGCCGCTCGGCTCGCGTCTTTAGCTACGAGGTAGTACAGAAAGCCGATCTCGAAGGGGTAATTCCAGTCGGCGGGATTGGCGCGCATTCCCTTCTTCAACACTTCTACGCCGCGCTCCAAGTCTCCCATGTCCTGTGACATCACTACCGCACCGAAGATGTATGGGAACTGAAAATGGGGATCGAGGTCGGTAACGATGTCAATGAGCCCATTGAAGTATGCCAGGTCATGCTGCTGCAACGCGTAGCCGCCGTAGTACTGCACGGCTTGGAACCAGATGCAGTCGGCTGCCAGCTCGCGATAGCCCAGCGACGTTTGCTCGACAAATTTGCCAGACGGCAGATACAGGTTGGTGTAGAGGTAGGGCCGGCTGCGGTACGCCTGCACGCGACTGGTGGCCACACCGAGTGCCGCCACCAACACGATCCCGACCGCGGCGCTGCGCAGCGCGCGCATGCTAGCTCACTTCCTTGGCTCGGAAAATCAGCGTGGCGAGGTACAGGACGACGGCCGCATACGCGACCGCGTACAACGTCACCGAAAAAATGAAGCCGTCGGGCAGCGGGAGTCCGTGCACGGCCTCGGAGCGGACGTTCATGAGCTCGAGGTTGGGGAGCAGATAATACGCTCCTCGCGCAATGACCGTCGTCCCGGTGCCGCCCATGCGTTCCGCAAACGTCAACAGGTCGCTGGAGAAATGGCCTGCCACCACGCACGAAATGGTGAAGAACGACCCCAACACCGGAGACGTAAAAGCCGAGAAGAACGTCAGTAACGCCGTCACGACCCCGCCCTCGAGCAGAGTCAGATACACCGCACTCAGCATCTTGTTGGTCACTTCGGACCCACTCAGCGTCACCACCAGCATGTGGACCGATGCCATCAACAGCACCACGATCGACACCATGGCCACCGTGCCGGCATACTTGCCCAGCACGAACTCGACGCGCGAGATCGGTTTGGCCAGCAGCGCGCGCAAGATGCCGCGCTCTTTTTCCAGGTGGAACGAGCCCGCACCAAGCAGGACGATTAGCCCCACTGCGAAGATCGAAATGGCAGCCAGACCGATATCGACCACGATCTTCTGCTGTGCGCCCACCGCCAGCGGCGAGAGCACATACGATGACAGCATCAAGAGTGCTGCAAACAGCATCACCACGATCAGGATTTTTTCCTGCAGGTAGCTTTTCAACGTAAATTTTGCCAGGGCGATAATGCGCATGGGGTATTCTTAGCGCCGCGTCATGGCGGGCTCCCCTTCCTTGGACTCCGGTTGGGGCTCCGCGTCGCGCATCGCCTTCATCGTATCGACGAAGACGTCTTCGAGGCGCGTGCGCAGCGGTTTGACTTCTACTACGTGGCCCTGCGACGAGTACACGTCGGCAATCAGATTCTGCAGCTTGCGGTCGCCTTTGCAGCGGACGATCATCAAGTTGTCTTTGGCAAATACTTCCGTCCCGCCGTAGTCCGCCGCCTGCAAGCGACTATGGTCGACTCCAGCAAGCGTCACCTCCACTTCACCGCTTTCACCCGCGTACACTTCGTTGAGATCCATGACGCGTGCGAGCTTTCCTCCGCTCAGAATGCCGACGCGGTCGCACACCGCTTCAACGTCGGGTACGATGTGCGAGCTCATGAGGATGCTCTTCCCCTGCTGCTTCAATGCGACCAACAGCTCGCGCAGCTCCTTGCGACCGATGGGATCGAGGCCGCTGTACGGCTCGTCCAATAGAAGCAGATCCGGATCGTTCATTAACGCCGTTGCGATCCCGAGGCGCTGCCGCATGCCCTTCGAGTAGTGCTTGATCTTGACACGGCGCTTGTCGCGCAGTCCCACCATCTCGATGAGCTCGCTAGCGCGTGCGCGCACCTTCGTTCCCGGCATGCTGAACAACTCACCGATCAGTCCGAGTGCTTCTTCCGCCGTGTTGTGCGGGTACAGCCCGACTTCCTCGCCTAGGTAGCCGATGCGGGCACGGGTCGCACGGTCCGCGCCGGCCTTGCCGAACACCTCCACGCGCCCGGCGTCGGGCCTCAAAAGCCCGAGGATCACCTTCATGGTGGTTGATTTGCCGGCACCGTTGTGCCCCAGGAAGCCGTAGACCTCGCCGGCTTCCACCGACAGGTCGAGCCCCTTCAAGACTGGCGTCCGTACGCCCAAGAAGCCGGTGCGGAACGCCTTGTGAATGTCGTGCAACTCGAGAATCGCCATGGTTAGAATTCGGGCGGAAGATTCGCCCCGACCGTGTATTGCAGGGTTCGTACCTAAAAAGCCGCGAGGCGGGCGCCTTGCGGAGCCCGCCTCGCTCGATCGTCCTATGACGCTCGATTTACTGACCGCTGGTCAGGGTCAGGATGATGTTCGAATCCTTCCCGTAACCCTCGATCTGATAGCTGTCGGTCACGGTATCGCCGTCGTCGTCGATACCCTGATAGCCAGTCCCACCCGGCGTGCCGAGACCGATGCCACTAACTGGTTCGGACAAGACGCGAGTGAACGGATTCGGGAGCAATGAGCCCGCGGGCAGCATGTCAACCATCGTCAGACCGCCGACTGCTGTCGTGCTCGTAAGGTCCAACGCATACACGCCGTCGTTCTGGACCGAGAAGTCCTCGGCCGCCAACTGCGTGGTATGGCAGTTCGACTTGCACGAAGCTTCCTTCGCACGCGACTGCATGCTGATGAAGTTCGGAATCGCGATAGCCGCGAGAATGCCGATGATCACAACGACGATCATCAGCTCAATGAGAGTGAAACCTTTGTTACGCATGACAACCTCCTATTTAGCTGTTGCGCGTAGGATGTGAACCATCCGGACCTTTCAATCGGTCCTGCACCACGCTAAGGCAAACGCTGTGCCAATAAGGCTTAGGCTGTCGCGTGCGTATCTCATTGTTCCGCCTGCTACTTTCTATGACCGCGGGATTTCTTAGTACCAGGTTCCAGAGGTCAGGGACCTTGCCCACAAGGAGAAGTGCAAATCAGCACTCTCAACGACTTGCACGCAAGACCCTTCACAGCGGCTAAACTTGACTTCACGGCCACGATTCTGCACAATTCGCAACCGGCATCGCTGTATCCAAACTAGGGGGGACTCCATGTTTGCTTCCTTTAGATTGAGTGCTCTGTCAATACTGCTAGTCTTGGCACTACTCAGTGGCTGCGAGGATGAAGCACCTATATCACCTAACGCTCATGATCTCACGAGCGCCGTACGTCCGGTAATTGCCATTTCAGATACCGCAGCTTTCGAAGCCGCCTGGAATGGCGGCAATTTCGCCGATGGCACCACATTTCAGGTGCCCTCAGCCACGACGTTGCAGTGGTTCCGAAACGTCCAGTTCCAAGCAACTAACAAGACTTTTACCCTCGCCGGTGCTGACACCACCTCGGTTCTGAAGAAAAGCTACTCTGGAGGTGGCCCAATCGCGTTCTTCTCGGCGTCGGGACAAGCTGATGACTCCCTCGCTATTACAAACCTAAAGTTTGTTGCAGGCGGGGCGTCGTACACATTTTTTGGTGGGACCTTTCCACGGATTGACGTAACAAATGTGGTTGTGGACCTACAGGCGCAATCGTTTACGCTAACTGCTAACAGACTGACGGTTGACGGTCTTGCGCTCCGCGCAAACTTCGGGTCGGGCTTCCACCATCGCAGTCGGTTTGCATTGCCATTCGAGCATGTCATTCGAAACTCTGCATTTTTCCGCAAGGCAACCGGCTCCGGCCCCTGTAAGGCGACGATTTCATTTCCTGGGGCCGGGACAGTAACCTGGGAGGACAATGAGTTCGACGCAAACTCATCGTCGGATGGCACTGAATTCTACGACGTGCACGTTTCCAATCCTCCGACGGACATCGATTTTACCTTCACGCAGAACAACTTTCGAAAACAGAACATCCTTTTTAACAATTTGTGCGACAACGGCACGGTGAATGTATTTCTGAACGATAACAATTCTGAAGCCGCATTTTGCGGGGATGGCGTTGAAATTATTGAGTGCGATGCGTGTGAACCTCCGACCGATTTTTTTCTCAACGTGTTCCTAAGCGGATGGTCATTTGAAGGTGAGCCATTCGACTATGACGACTTCGGTCCGATATCGGGCCAGAACGCGTGCTACGATGCCAACGACATTGTCTATGTCGAATTCGCACTTGCGACTACCGAACCGTTTGAAGCCTACCAGCAAGTAGAGGTCGAGTGGGGCGATGATGACTGTACAAGCGGCGGCGGTACTGTGGGCGCTGTTTGGAATGCCTCAACAAGCAAATGGAACGCCTCATTCGATGTCTCGACAATCGGAGATGCTGACATCTATTGGCGAGGCAAGGCAACGTTGTGCAGCAAGACAGTAACAGGAGACTGCATTCGCCGCAGGTTCACACTATGTGGAGCCGGCGGAGTACCCGTCTGGTTTACGCAGAGATAGAACCTGATAAGCCATCCTGGGCGACGCGGCGAATACGACGCCGCGTCGCCGCACTACTACTAATCGCTTTCGATCAGTTCCTTCTCCAGCTCCTTGTCCAAGCCGTAGCGCTGGATCTTGCGATACAGGGTCGACGCGTTGATGCCGAGGATCTGGCTGGCCTTCTTCTTTTGCCAGTTGGTGTCGTTCAGCACCTTGATCAGGTATTCCTTCTCCAGCTCGTCGAGGGTCACCTGCGCACGGTCCGTGATGAGATGGCTGGCACCGGCGTCGCGCTGGCGAATCTTCTCGGGCAGTGAGTTCACGGTGATCTGGTCGGTTTCTTCCAGGATGACGGCGCGCTCCATCACGTTCTCCAGCTCGCGCACGTTGCCGGGCCATTCGTAGTTGACCAGGACTTCCATGGCGTCGCGCGTAATACCCTTCTGGCGCTCGCTGGGCAGGTCCTCGTTGTACTTGCGCAGGAAGTGCTGGACCAAGAGCGGCACGTCGTCGCGGCGCTTGCGCAGCGGCGGCAGGTGGACCGGAATGACGTTCAAGCGATAGTAGAGGTCAGCCCGGAATCTCTCTTGTTTGATGGCCTTTTCCAGGTCGGCGTTGGTGGCCGCCACGAGCCGCACGTCCACCTTGATGGGGTTGGTCCCGCCCACCGGAATCACTTCGCGCTCCTGCAAAACGCGCAGGAGCTTAACCTGAATGGTGGGCGACGTCTCCCCGATCTCGTCCAGGAAGAACGTGCCGCCCTGGGCGACCTTGAACAGGCCCTCTTTGTCGCGAATGGCACCGGTGAAGCTTCCCTTCACGTGACCGAAGAGCTCGCTCTCGAGGAGGCTTTCTGGTAGCGCGCCACAGTTGATGCTGACGAACGGACCCGCGGAGCGCGACGAGCGATAGTGGATCGCGCGCGCGATGAGCTCTTTGCCGGTGCCGCTCTCGCCGTAGATCAGGATGGTGGATTCGGTGTCCGCCACCTTGTCGACCAGATGAAACACCTTCTGC
>JAICFA010000129.1 GCA_025923935.1 Candidatus Krumholzibacteriia bacterium | reverse complement strand
ATACGAGCGCTGAGCTCAGGGCGCTTCTGCCAGTATGACGTCGAGAAGGTCTGTGTACTGAAGTGACGCTTGCACGCACAGCATGTAAACCGCTGGATACGGTAGGGGCGACTCTGGCGCACATAGAAACCCTTACGCACGAACGGCCACTCGGGTGACAAGGCGTTGAAGTATTTGCAATTCGGATTGGGACAGTGAGGAGGATCCCATCCCGTCGATCCCGTTTCCATGCCACGGCATCGGCACACGCCGTGCCAAGCGCAATTTCGCGGCCACAACCAAAAACTTTAGCTCCTGTACAACCGCGCGTGGCGCGCGTACCCTCTTACTCCGCATGTTGACGCGCCTACGCATCGAAAACCTGGCCGTGGTGGAACACGCCGAGATCGAGTTGGGACCGGGGCTCAACGTGCTCACCGGCTCGACGGGCGCGGGAAAATCGCTCGTGTTGGGTGCCTTGAACTTGCTGTTGGGCGAAAAGGCGGACGCCTCCGCCATTCGCGAAGGTTGCGACGAAGCGCGTGTCGACGCCGAGTTTCGCTTCGAGTCGCTGCCCGCTTCGGTACGCGTCGAGCTGCGCGTGGACCACGACGGGCGAGTGGAGGTATCGCGGCGCGTGACGCGCGCGGGACGCTCCTACGCCACCATCGACGGGCGCGCCGCGGCACTCAAGGACGCACGGCGCTTGTGCGCCTTGCTGGTCGAGCCGCACGGTCAAAACGAGCAGTATCGGCTGCGCGACCCATCCACACACGCGAGTTACGTCGACGCCTTCGCCCACAACCATGCTGAGCGAGCCCGCTACGCGCAGGCTTTGGCCGGTTATCGCACCGCGCAGGCGGAGCTCGTGCGCTTCGACGCTGAGCTGGCGGCGGCTCACGAGCGCCGCGAGCTCTTGGCGCACCGCTTGGATGACATCGATCGCATCGCCCCCAAGCCGGGCGAGAAGGCGTCGCTGGAAGCCAAGGCGCGTATGCTCGCGCACGCGGAGAAGATTCACGCTGCCATGGCGGAAGCAATGGCGGGGCTCTACGACGACGAAGCCTCGGCATCGTCGACGGTGGGGCGCATCGAGCGGCGCGTGGCACCGCTCGCATCGCTCGAGCCGCGCATCGCGGAGATCACGAGCTTACTCGCCGAGGCCCGTAGTGCCCTCGACGGCGCGGTGGCACTCGCGCGCTCGGTCGTCGACGGGTTGGATTTCGAGCCGGCCGAGATCGAACGCTTGCAAGAGCGCATCGACGTGCTCGCGCGACTCGAGCAGCGTTACCGCACGGATGTGGAGCCATTGATTGAGCAGGCGAAAACGTGGAAGCAAGCTCTTGCGGACTTGGACGATTCCGGAGAACGGCGAGGTGAATTGAGCCGCGCGTTCGCGACCGCGACCACCGCGTTGTGCGAAGCGGGAAGTGCGCTCACGCGTACACGCCTGCGCGCAGGCAAAGAGCTGGATGCGCGCGTCACCAAAGAGCTCGCGCGCCTGCAGATGCGCGGGGCAACGTTTCGCACCGAGATCGTGCGTGCCGCCGAGAGCGCGAGTGCGGTTTGCAGCGACGGCGAACCCATCGCGGTGTTCGACGACGGCTTCGATGTGGTGCGCATGCGCGCGCGCACCAATCCGGGCGAAGCGGAAGGCGGTATCGAGTCCATTGCGTCCACCGGGGAGCTCTCGCGCATCGGTTTGGTGCTGAAATCGATCGTGTCGTCGGAGCACGACGGCACCACCATCGTGTTCGACGAGATCGACGCGGGAGTTGGCGCCGATCTGGGCGATGTGCTTGCGGAGAAACTGCTTGCGCTGGCGGATCGGCATCAAATACTGTGTATTACTCACATGCCGCAGATTGCCGCGCGCGCCTCACTCCACGTCGGAGTCGCCAAGGAAGTCGATGGCGCGCGCACCCGTGTCACACTGCGGCGCTTGCAGGGCGACGATCGCACCCGTGAGATAGCGCGCATGCTCGGTGGAGAGGGAAGCGATCATCGCCAGGCGCTCGCGCGAGAGCTGCTCACGTCCGCGCCGCGTAAAGCCCCGACGTCGACCCGCGTGCGCCCGTAGCTCAGCCTGGATAGAGCACTGGCCTCCGGAGCCAGGTGTCGCAGGTTCGAATCCTGCCGGGCGTACCACTTTTCTTTCACCGCAAGGGCCCGAGGCATGATCCGCTGGATACTTCGACTCGTTTTGACCCTCATCGCTGCACGACTTCTGTTCATGGTGACCCGGCGGTTCCGGGCGGGAGGCACTGCCGCGCGGTCGTTTAACCCAGGTCTCAAGTCCGGGCGGGCAAAATCGCCCCGGGGGGAGTCGCTCTCGCCCCACCCGATCGAGGATGCGGAGTACGAAGAGCTGCCTCGCTCGTCCGGTTGACCGTGTTTTTCACCCCCAAACGGCGTCCGACCGCTCATCGACTCCTCGGCGCCCGCTCGCGCAGCCTGCGCGACCGGCGCGAGTACGCGATGACGCTCCGCGTCACCGCCTGGGTGCAGGTGGCCTTGGCGGTCGCGTTGGTGGGAGCGGCCGTGGCCTCGTACCAGGCCATACAGGCGCACGCGGCGGACTCCAAACCCATGCTGCGGCTTGCGCTTCCGGGGGCGTTCGGGCTCGCAGCACTCGTCACGCTGCGGAGTGCCGCGCGGAACTTCCGGCTGTCGCGCAGCGAGCGTCCCGCCAGCGAGGCGGATCATTGAGCCCGCCGGCGCGCCGGCGGGTCCGGCCACTGCGGCCTAAGTAGTCGGATTCACAGCAAGTTAACATCTTCGATGGCATGCGATTTGCAGATACGGCAGGGGCCTCTCGCGCTGCACTTGCCTTCGCGTATCAGGCGAGACCAGAGACGCAAAAACTTGCCATGAAGAAGATTATTCGCCATCGTGACGTCCTCTTCTCGACGTTGTCCGAGATCACGAGCCTCATCGTGGCCGGTCACGACAAGCGCATGATCTTCCGCCGTGTTCTCGACTGCGCGGCGCGTGTGCTGGACGCCGAAAAGGTGTATTTGTTCGAGCTGGAAGGCAACGAGATCATCCGCTACATGCGCGACCATCAGTCGGCCGACGCCGAGCCCAAAGTCGAGGTCTTGCGTGAGACCGCGGCCTTGCTGGGCTGGATGATCAAGGAATCCGAAGACCCCTTTACCCCGGGCCGCGAGCTCGGGCTGGACGTACCGGTACTGGCGCAGACGCTGGGAGACGTCGGGACCAACCGCGTCATCATCAGCGCGCCCTTGGTGGCCAAGCGATCCATGTTCGGATTGTTGATCGCCATCCACCGCGACGGTGCCATGTACCGTCCCGACGATTTGCAGTTGTTGACGCTGTTGGCCAACCAGGCGGCCATCGCGGTAGAGAACGCGCTCTTGTACCAGAAGCTGGAGCGCGAAGCCATCACCGACGGCCTCACGCAAGCGTACAACTACCGCTTCCTCATGTCGTCGTTGGAAGCCGAGATCAAGCGCGCGCGCCGGTTCAAGCAGACGTTTTCGTTCGTCATGCTCGACGTGGACAATTTGAAATCGTACAACGACCGTCACGGCCATCTGAGCGGAAGCCAGGTGCTGCGCGAGATCGCCGCCATCATCAAGGCCAGCTGCCGCGAAGTCGACTTCGTCAGCAAGTATGGCGGCGACGAGTTCGGCGTTTTGCTGCCGCAGACCAAGTCCGGCGGCGCAGAAAAAGTCACCCAGCGCATCGTGGACGCGGTGCGCGAGCACAAGTTTGACGGAAAGCGCAAACGACTGATTACGTGCAGTGCGGGTGTGTCGTCGTTTCCGCGCGATGGGCAGACTGCGCAAGAGATCATCAACGCCGCCGACAAGGCGCTCTACCAAGCCAAGCGGACCGGCAAGAACAACGTCGTCACGACCGACAGCCTGATCGAGGAAATGGCGTAGGACGGCTCCACGGGGCCGCGCGGGGCAAAATGTACTTGTCCGCAGGGACCGGTGCGTTTAGGCTGGCCGCATTCATCACGGAAAGGATTGCGAATGTCTTTGATTGAGCGAATTCGTGCGCGCGATGCCAAGGTGGCGGTCATCGGCCTGGGTTACGTGGGCCTGCCGCTCGCCGTCGAGCTCGCGCGCGCCGGCTTTCACGCGGTGGGGATCGACGTGGTGGACGAGAAGGTGCGCCGCGTCAACGCCGGCGACAGTTACATCAAGGACGTGCCGTCCGACATTCTCGCCGAGTGCGTCAAGTCCGGCCGTTTGCAAGCGACCACCGACTTTTCGGTCCTGAAGTCGTGCGACACGGTGAACATCTGCGTGCCCACACCGCTGCGCAAGACGCGCGACCCGGATATCTCCTACATCGTCGCATCGGTGGAAGAGATTGCGAAGTACATCCACCAGGACATGCTGGTGGTACTGGAGTCGACGACATATCCCGGCACCACGGAAGAAGTGATTCTTCCCATGCTCGAGCGCGACGATTTCAAAGTGGGACGCGACTTTTTTGTGGCGTTCTCGCCCGAGCGCGTGGACCCCGGCAACCCGCGCTTCAATACCAAGAACATTCCCAAGGTGGTGGGCGGTATCACCCCCGCGTGCACCGAGGTGGCGTGCGAGCTGTACCGCTCGTCCTTGACCACGGTGGTCGCGGTGAGCTCGGCCAAAGTCGCGGAGACGGTGAAGCTTTTGGAGAACACCTTCCGCAGCGTGAACATCGGCTTGGTGAACGAGATCGCACTCATGTGCAACAAGATGGACATCGACGTATGGGAAGTGATCCGTGCCGCTTCCACCAAGCCCTTCGGCTTCATGCCGTTTTTCCCCGGGCCGGGGTTGGGCGGACACTGTATTCCCATCGACCCGTTCTATCTGTCGTGGAAGGCGAAGATGGCCGGCTTCGAAGCGCGCTTCATCGAGCTCGCCGGCCAAATCAACGGCTCCATGCCCGAGTACGTCGTCGGACGCGTCGCCGAGGCGCTGAACCGGCGCAAGAAGGCGGTCAATGGTGCCCGCGTGTTGGTGGTGGGCGTTTCCTACAAGGCGAACATCGACGACATTCGCGAGTCGCCCGCGCTCGACGTGATGCGCCTCTTGAAGCGCCACGGTGCCGATGTCTTCTATCACGACCGCTACGCCAACGCTGCCGATCCCGAGCTGGCGCACGCCGAAGTCGAATCCGTGGAGCTCACCCCCAAGGAGCTCGCCCGCTTCGACTGTGCGGTCATCGTCACCGGGCACGACGGCGTCGATTACCAGCAGCTCTTGGCCAACGTGCCGGTGGTAGTCGACACGCGCAACGTGTACGCCGGTGTCAACTCCGACAAGATCGTTCGGTTGTAGGGGCGCGGCGCATGACGACTTATTTGGTAACCGGGGGTGCCGGGTTCATCGGCTCCAACATCGTGGACGCGCTCTTGCAGCGCGGCGACGGTGTGCGCGTGCTCGACAATTTCTCCACCGGCCGTCACGAAAATCTGCGCGACGCCATCGACCGCATCGAGATGATCGAGGGCGACGTGCGCGACACCGACGCGGTGGAGCGCGCCGTGAAAGGGTGCGACTTCGTGCTGCACCAGGCAGCGTTGGCGTCCGTGCCGCGCTCCATCGCCGACCCGGTTTCGAACAACCAGGTGAACGTGCAGGGCACGCTCAATATCCTGGTGGCGGCACAGCGTCATCGCGTCAAACGCGTGGTGTACGCGTCGTCGTCGTCGGTGTACGGCGACAGCGAGCAGCTGCCCAAAGTCGAGACCATGACGCCCAACCCCAAGTCGCCGTACGCGGTGGCCAAGCTCGCGGCGGAGCACTACTGCCGCGTGTTCGCCGACTTGCACGGCATGACTACTGTGTCGCTGCGTTATTTCAACGTGTTTGGTCCCCGTCAGGATCCGACATCGCAGTACAGTGCGGTGATACCGCTGTTCGTGCGCGCCTTGCTCACCGGCACGCCGCCCACGATCTACGGCGACGGCGAGCAGTCGCGCGATTTGACCTTCATCGAGAACGTGGTGCGTGCCAACCTGCTCGCGTGCAGCGCCAACGTGTCCGGCGGGCGCGTGTACAACATCGCGTGCGGCGGCCGCTACACCATCAATGAAGTGTTCGCGGCGCTGGAAAAGCGCATCCATTCCGGGCTCAAGCCCCGCTATGAAGCGCCGCGCGCGGGCGACGTGAAGCACTCCATGGCCGACATCGAGCGCATCCGTCACGACCTCGGGTACGAACCCACCGTCGGGTTCGAAGCGGGGATCGATACCACCGTTCGCTGGTACCAGGATGCGGGCTTGAAAACGCTGGGTTAGTCGAAGGGATCACCACGATGAGCGCATTTCTCGATCTGGTTCATTCCCCCGCGGGCCGCGCCGGCTGTGCCGCGCTCGCGTTCGTGTATGCGACCGCCGTGCTGGTGCCGTCGCCGCGCGCGCAGGCGCCGACGACTCCGCAACAGCAAGCGCTGCCGGCCGACTATCGCGTGGGTCCGGGCGACGGCATCTTCTTGTCGGTGCCGCAGCGCACCGATTTGAACCGTGACTTGGTGGTGGATGCCAATGGTGCCGTCACGTTGCCGCTGATCGGCAAGGTGTCGGTGCGCGGTCTGACCGATGCGGAGATCGAAGCACGCATGTTGCAGGCGCTGCGCGAGTATTATCCCAGCGTCAACCGCGTCGATGTGACCATCACGCGCGCGTCGAGCAATGTCATCTGGGTGAGCGGCGAGGTGAAGATTCCGGGCAAATACTCGTTTTCGCAACCGGCCACGGTGTGGGAAGCCATTCGCGAAGCGGGCGGGCCCACCGCCACCGCGTCGCTGGACAATGTTCGCGTCATCAAGGACCGCTCGCGCGGAGGCAGCACTACCGTGGTGGACGTGTCGGCGGCGATGGAAGGCGGTTCCGTGGTCAAGCTGCCGCAGTTGGATCCCGGCGACACCATCATTGTGCCGGCCAAGCAGCTGGAGTACACCGGCAGCCAGGGGATCAACGTGCTGGGCGGTGTCCTCAAACCCGGTGTATATCCCATGCAGGGGCGGCAGGACCTGATGACCGCCATTCTGCAAGCGGGAGGACCCAGCGACCGCGCCAAGATCGAGGAGATCCGCATCGTGCGGCCCAGCGGCAGCGGACCCGCGGAGACCATGAAGATCGACCTGAAGAAATATCTGGAGAAGGGCGACCTCGCCAGCAATCCCGCCCTGCGCCCCGGCGATACGGTGAGTGTCGGCCGCAAGGGGTTCACCAGCCAAGAACTCGGGACGATTTTGGCCGTCATCACGGCCATGGGGACGCTGGCCCTGCTATATTTCACCATTCAGAACGAAGTCGAAGACAACGAATCCGGTAATTAAAGGCCCTGTAGTACACGTCCGTGCGCAAAGTCACCGAAACCCAAGAGCCCGAATCCGGCTTTCGCCTGAACATCGGCGACTATGCCCGGGTGTTGTGGCGGAAGCGATTCTTCCTCGTCATTCCGCTCGGCATCTCGGTGGCGGTCACCGCCATCGGTTCGCGCTTTCTCGTTCCCGAGTACGAGTCGAGCTCGGTGGTGCGCATCACCACCAGCCGGGACACCGGCGAGATGGAGCGCTTCCTTGGCACGCAGCGCACTCGCGACGATGAAGTCGGCGCGCAGCTGCAAGCGGACCTCTTGGGAAGTGCCTTTCTGGACGAGCTGATTCGTACCATGGGCATGGACCGCGATGCGGACTTGATCGAGGTAGCAGAATATCAGCGCCAGAATCTCTATCCCGGCATCACCACCGACGAGCTGGTGATGCGCAAGCTGCGCAACTTCCTGAAGAAGCGCATCCGTATCCATCGCGAAGGCCCCAGCATGTGGCAGTTGAGCTACGCCGATGCGAATCCGGAAGCGGCGTACGTGCTGGCGGACGCGATGACGCGGCTGTATATCGAGCGCAAGCGACGCTTGGCCATCAAGAATCTGTCTGAGGTGAGCGAGTTCAGCGAGGAGCAGCTCGCCGTTTATAAAGAGCGACTCGATCGCTCCGAGAGCGAACTGGCGCGCTTCCAAGAACAAATGGCGGCCCGCGGCGTAGAGGCCAACCCCGTCAATGCCGGCAACGTCGGCACCGCCGAAAAGATCAAGAGCGACCTCGAATTCACCATCCGCAGCGCGGAACTGACCCAGCAGCGTATTCGCGACCGGTTGATCGACGCGTTGGGCGCGGTGCCGCGTGGCGAGCTGGTTCTGTCGGATCCGGATATTCGCAAGCGGGAAAGTAACCTCATCTCGCGCCGCGAATCCGAGTTGCTGGCCGAGCTCACGCCCACCACCGCGACGAGCACGCT
>JAICFA010000128.1 GCA_025923935.1 Candidatus Krumholzibacteriia bacterium | reverse complement strand
AGTGGTCGTCGATGCTGTTGGGCAGATGGCGGACGGCGTAGATCGGCGCGTTCAGGAACTCCTTCGCCAGCCGTTGGAAGAGGAACATCTCCTCCAAGGTCGCGGTGGCCGATAACAGCACCACCGACTTTTTCGCCGCCGGCGCGTCGGCCGGACCCGCCGGCTTGAGGCCGACGAGTTTGCGCAACTCCGCGATCGCTTCCTGCAGCGAGCACTCGAAGACTTCCGATCCGCGGCGAAGGAACGGCCGCTCCAGGCGATCCGAGTTGACGAACTTGTAGTTCAAACGTCCTTCGTCGCACGCCCACCAACCATTGACCTCACGGTTTTCACGCGGACGCATGCGATAAATCTGATTCTTCTTCGACTGGATCTCCATGCTGCAGCCGCGTGCGCAGGTGGTGCACACCGAGTCGGTGTTGCGCAGAAACCAGGTGGCGGACTCGAAGCGGAAATCCTTCGAGGTCAACGCACCCACCGGGCACAGATCCACCGTGTTGAGCGAATACGGACTCGTCACTTCCTGCCCGGGGAACGTGGTGATGTACGCCTCGTGGCCGCGGCCTGCGATGTAGAGCTGCGGATCACCCGCCACGTCGCGCAGGAAGCGCACGCAGCGGTCGCACAGCACACAGCGCTCCTGGTCCAGCACCATGGTGGGGCCGATGTCCTTGGCCTTTTCCTTCTTGAAGCGCGTGAAGTCTTGGCGGCTGTTCTGAAGGTCGTGCTGCATGTAGTAATCCTGCAGCGAACACTCCCCCGCCTTGTCGCAGATGGGACAATCGAGAGGGTGGTTCAAGAGGAGCATCTCCTCCACCGAAGCGCGCGCGCGCTTGGCCGGCTCACTATTGACGCTCACCACCATGCCGTCGGTGACCGTGGTCTTGCACGAGATGCCCAGCTTGTTGCCGCGCTCGCTCACGAACTCGACCTGGCACATGCGGCAGTTTCCGTCCGGACCCAGGCCCGGGTGGTAGCAAAAATGCGGGATGTCGATGCCGTTTTCGCGGCATACATCGATCAGCCACGCGCCCTCGCGCGCCTGGATCTGCCGCCCGTCGATCGTGATGGTCACCATGGTGTTGTGCTCTTTTTCACAAGAGGTTGGGAGGCCAACGCTAACTCCATTCCGGGTGGGTGTCAAGGGCGCGAAACGGACCTGTAGGTGGGTGCCCCCGACCAACGTCGGACGGGCTAGAATTGTAGTCTCGAAAAGCGAGCTCAATCGACGAGCCGCCCTCATCCCGCCATCGAAAGGATCGGTCCACCATGCGACTCGCCCCCCGCACCGTCATCATTGCCGGAATTTTCGCCATCGTCCTTCCCGGTATCGCCTTTGCCGTGACCTATCCCCACTTCTGGAGCCAACGCTACGGCGACGCGGCGGGTTTCCAGGCCGTGAACAGCGTGTCGACCGATGGAACCGGCAACATCTATGTAATCGGCACCTTCACCGGCACCATCAATCTGGGCGGTAGCCCTCTCAGCAGTGCGGGCAGCAATGACATCTTTGTGGCGAAGTTCAACCCCGCCGGCGTCCACCAGTGGAGCATGCGCTTCGGCGACACGTTCTCGCAGGAGGGTCGTGGGATCGTCGCCGACACGAATGGGGAGTTCGTCATTACCGGTCATTTCGAGGGGTCGATCAGCTTCCCAGGCTTTCCCCTGCTCACCAGCGCCGGCGGCACGGACATCTACCTCGCTCGATTCACCACGGACGGAATTTGTGTTTGGAACAAGCGATTTGGGGATGCGTCGTATCAGTTTTGCAGTCCGATCGCGATGGATCCCTTCGGCGGGGTTGCTATCGTGGGCGCGTTTCTGAGCAGTGTCAATTTCGGCGGTAGCAACCTTGTCAGTGCGGGCGATTACGACCTCTTTGTCGCCAAATTCAATGGCGGCGGCGGGCACTTGTGGAGCAAACGCTTCGGCGACATCAACTGGAACGATGGCAACGCCGTAGGAATCGACGCGAACTTCAATGTGTACGCTGCGGGGCATTTCAACGGCACGTTCAGCTTCGGCGGACCTAATGTGAGCGGAACCGTCGACGTGTATTTGGTGAAGTTCGACCCCGCCGGAAACTGGGTGTGGAGCAAAGACTTCGGCGACAACTTCGGGCAGTACTGCAATTCGCTGGCGGTCGACAAGAACGCGAATGTATTCATCACCGGCTACATGGACGGAACCGTCAATTTTGGCGGGACCAACCTTACCGGCACCGGCGACTGCTTTCTCGCCAAATTCAATACGGCCGGTACGCACCAGTGGAGCAAACGCTTCGGCTTGGACGCGAGTCCGCAGGATGGCCGCGGAGTCGACGTCGACTCGGGCGGTAACGTGGTGCTCGCCGGACACTTCGTCGGACAAGTCGACTTCGGCGGTGGACCGTTGTTATTCCAAGGGATCACCGACTTGTTCCTCGCAAAGTTCAACGGAGCCGGCGACCACATGTGGAGCCGACCTTTCGGGAACTCGCTCAACCAGCAGATTCCCGTCGTCACGGTGGACTACGACGACAGCATCGTATATGCCGGCCAATTCGACGGCAGCCTGAACTTCGGAGGCACGACGTTGGTGAGTGCGGGCGGCACGGATGCGTACGTCGCGAAGCTGGGCGGCGATACCTTCGAGCCCAAGATCACGTCGATCGTCGACATCGGCAACGACCAGGGCCGCAAGGTGAAGGTCCGCTTCGTGCGCTCGGGTGCGGACGCGGTGCTGTGGCCCACACCCGTGTTGCGATACGACGCGTTTCGGCGCGACGACCCGGCTCCGTCGACGATCGCTGACCTTCCGCTCGCGACCGAGCGCGAGTTGCTCATCGACGGCTGGACACAGGTCGGGAGCGTCAATGCATTCACGGACAATACCTACGGCATCGACGTTCCGACCATCGGCGACTCCACCATCGCCCAGGGCCCGTACTTCTCCAAGTTCTTCATTCGCGCAGCGACGTCGGCGCCGGGAACGTTCTACGACTCCCCGCCCGACTCCGGCTACTCGCTCGACAATCTCGCGCCCGGCGTGCCGTCGGCGCTCGTTTATGCCGCGGGCGTTCTCTCGTGGGATGAATCCAGCGCGGAGGACTTCGACTACTTCTCGGTCTACGGTGGGAATACCAACGCGTTCGGATCCGCGGTACTCATCGGCTACACCGTCGACCCGACGTTCAATGTGGCGTCGTCGCCGTACCCATATTACTTCGCCACTGCGACCGACTTCTCCGGCAACGAAGGCAATGCCGCCATGACGAACGCGCCCACTGACGCGGACGGTTCGCCGCTGAATTACATTCTCTCCATCTCGTCGTACCCGAATCCGTTCAACCCGCAGACCACAATTCGCTACACGCTGCCGTCGAAGGGCCGTGTCGCGGTGAGCATCTTCGACCTGCGCGGCGCGCTGATCGCGACGTTGGTAGACGAAGAAAAAGACAAGGGAGCGTACACGGAGGCGTGGAACGGCGCGAATGCTCGTGGAGATCGGGTGAGCTCGGGTGTCTATTTCGCGCGCATCACGCACGCGAGCGGGACGAAGAGTTACAAGCTGGTCCTGCTGAAATAACGCGCGCTAGAGAGCGCGCGCTTCGAGATTGATCCCGCCCGGGTGGAGCATCCGCTCGGGCGGGTTCCCTTTGTTGATGTAGGCCTCGAACTCGGGGCGGAATTTTTTGATGTAGCTGGCCGCGGGAATCGCCGCCGAATCCGCGAGCACGCAGATGGTGCGGCCCAGCATGTCGGGGCAAATGGAGAGCATGAGGTCGATGTCTTCGGGCCGACCCTTCCCTTTCAGAATGCGATTCACGATCTCGTAGAGCCAGTACGTCCCCTCGCGGCAGGGCGGACATTGGCCGCACGATTCGTGCGCGTAGAAGCGCAGCACGACTTCGAGTGCTTTCACCATGTCGGTGTCCTCGTCGAACACCATGATGGCACCCGATCCGACCATGGCGCCGGTGGCCGCGATCGATTCATAGTCGAGGTTCACGTTGCGCGCTTCGTCGGCGGTCAAGATCGCCGACGACGAACCGCCGGGAATGACCGCCTTCAGTTTCTTCCCGTCCTTGACGCCGCCCGTCGAGTCTTCGATGAACTTCCACAAGTTGACGCCGAAGGCTCCTTCGTACACACCGGGGCGCTCGACCATGCCGGAGATCGAGAACAACATCGTGCCCTTGCTCTTCTCCGTGCCGATGGCGGCGTAGGCGGTGCCGCCGTTGCTCATGATCCACGGAAGCGCGGAGATGGTCTCAACATTATTAACGACGGTCGGGCAATCGAACACGCCGATGACGGCGGGAAAGGGCGGCTTGGGTCGCGGCTGGCCCTTCTTGCCTTCCAATGACTCGATGAGACCGGTTTCGTCGCCGCAGATGTAGGCACCGGCACCGCGATGGATCACGACGTCGACGTCGGTGCCGGAGCCGTGGATGTTCTTGCCGAGCAAGCCCGCCTTATACGCTTCCTTGACCGCCGCATCGAGACGCGCGAAGGGAGCGTCGTATTCGCCGCGAATGTAGATGTACGCGGTTTTAATTCCCACCGCGTAGCAACATATAATGATGCCTTCGATGATGGCGTGCGGATCGAGCTCGAGAATCAAACGATCTTTGAAGGTACCGGGCTCGCCTTCGTCGGCGTTGACGCAGAGATACTTCGGCTTGTCGGTGTTCTTGGGGATGAAGCTCCACTTCATTCCCGTGGGAAAGCCCGCGCCACCTCGTCCGCGCAGCCCCGAGCGCTTGACCTCTTCGATCACGTCGTCGGGCTTCATGCCGAACAGCTTCTTCAGCGTGCCGTAACCGCCGAGCTTCTGGTAGCCGTCCAGCGTGTGGGCGTTTTTCTCGCCGAAGCGCGCGCTGATGATGTTCTGCGTCATGGCTACTGCGTGTCCTCGCTCGCGGGGTCCCGGCCCTGCTTGCACGCATCCAGGATGCGCGAAAGCTTGTCGACGGTGAGATTTTCCCAGTAGCGGTTGTCCATGCGCATCATGGGCGCGGTGCCGCACGAGCCCAGGCATTCGACCAGCTCGAAGCTGAACACACCGTCGGCGCTCTTTTCGCCGGGGCCGATGCCGATCTTGCGCTCGATCAGCTTCTGCATGTCTTCGTAGCCGCGCATCCAGCACGATAATGTTCGGCACAGCTGGATGTGGTGTTTCCCCGTGGGCTCGGTCTTGAACATGGTGTAGAACTCGACCACGGCAAAAACCGCGACTGCCGGTTGCTCGAGGCGCTTGGCGACATACTCCATCGCTTCCACGGTCAAGTAGCCATCTTGTTCTTGTGCGAGCCACAGTGCGGGCAAGATCACGGCGCGCGTGGTGGGATACTTGGGCAGGAGCTCTTTGAACTTCTGCTCGTTCTCGGGCGAGTACGCGAACGGCTTGCCGCTCTTCGCGAGGGTTTGCGAGACGTGCGCCATGCTAACGATCCAGCTCCCCGGCGATCACGTTCAGCCCGCCCAAAATGGCGACGATGTCGGCCACCATGCCGCCTTCGACGAGAAACTTGAGCGTGTTCATCGTATAGAAACACGGCGGACGAACCTTGATGCGGTACGGATGGCCGCTGCCGTCCGAGATGATGTAGAAACCGAGCTCGCCGTTGGGGGTCTCGGTGGCGTCATAGATGCGACCCGGCGGGGGCTGCACGCCGCCAATCACCAGCTTGAAATGGTTGATGAGCGCTTCCATCGAGCGGTGCACGTCGTGCTTCTCGGGAAGCGTCACGGTCTTGTCGTCCACGTTGATGGGCCCGTCGGGGACGCGGTCGATCATCTGATGGATGATCTTCAGACTTTCTTCCATCTCCGCGATGCGCACCAGCAGGCGGTCATAGGCGTCGCCGTTGGCACCGATGGGCACGTCGAACTCGAGCTGGTCGTAGCCGTAATACGGCCGCACCTTGCGCAAGTCGAGATCGACCCCGGAGGCGCGCAGGCACGGGCCGGTCCAACCAAAGTTGATTGCGTCCTCGCCGCTGATGACACCCACACCGCGCGTGCGATCCTGAAAGATGCGATTCTTCGCCACCAGTCCGCGCACGTCCGCGATGGCGGCGGGAACCTCCTTGATGGCGGCCTTGACGTTGTCGCGCCAGCCCGCGGGCAGATCCCACGCGAGCCCGCCCACGCGCGTGTAGGTGTACGTGAGGCGTGCACCGGTGAGTGCTTCTAACACGTCGTTGAGTTTGTCGCGCGCGTTGTAGAAGTACCAGAAGTTGGTGAGTGCTCCGATGTCGACGATGGTGGTGCCGCAGCAGATCATGTGATCCATGATGCGTTGGATCTCCATGATGATGACGCGAATGGCGACCGTCCGCGGCGTGATCTCGAGCCCCATCATGCGCTCGACCGCTTTGCAGAACGCGACGTTGTTGGTGAGCCCGCTGCAATAGTTCAAGCGGTCGGTGTACGGGATGATCTGGTTGTACTGCTTGATCTCGACGATCTTCTCGAAGCCGCGGTGCAAGTAGCCGACGTCGACGCCCGCCTTCTCCACCGTCTCGCCTTCCAAACGCGCATACACGCGGAAAGTCCCGTGCGTCGCCGGATGTGTCGGGCCGATGTTGATGTACATCGGCGAGCTGTTGATGTCGGGAAGCTGGAGGCCTTCGTTGAAGTCGTCGCGCGCCGGGTCGACGTCGCGGTCGAAATCTTGAGACGAGTACCGCCGCGGCGCTTCCTTGGGGATGAATTCCTGGATGCTGGGCTTGTCGCTCATCAGGCCGGCTCGTTCAGCTCTTCCGTCATATCGGAGGTGGTGGCACACCATTGCCCGCCCATGAGCGGGTAGTCCTTGCGCAGCGGATGTCCCACGAATTCGTGGTGCGTGAGCAAACGCTTCAAGCAGGGGTGGCCGACGAAGTTGAAGCCGAACATTTCGAACGCCTCACGCTCCGCCCAGTTGGCCGACTTCCACAAATCGGTGGCCGTGGGCACGTTCATGTCGAGCTCGGAGACGGGGACTTCGAGGCGCAGTCGGAGATCGTCGGCAATCGAATACAGCATGTAGACCACTTCGAAGCGCTCGCGGTACTGCTTGAGCTCCAAGCAATCCACACCACCGATGTCGAGCAGCAGGTTGAAGCGACGCTCGTTCTTGAGATACGCCAAGACGTCATGCAGCTTCCCCTTGTCGAGGATCACGGTGCAATCGTCGAAAGAGCGGTCGACGTCGAGGATGGCAGCACCGAAGCGCTGCTTCATCTCGGCGACCAGGGCGTCGTGCTTGGGAGTCTCTTTGGTAGCCAAGGTCTGTCTAGTCGTTAGTTGTCGCGGAACTTGGGCGTCACTTCGTGACGGCGGTGTACACCGCGCTTGGGAACCGGCTCTTTGTCGATGCGCTCCTGCAGCTTAATGACGGCGTGCAGGATGGCTTCGGGGCGCGGCGGGCAGCCTGGGATGAACACGTCGACCGGGATGATCTGGTCGATCCCCTGCACCGTCGCGTAGTTGTCGTAGAAACCGCCCGAGCACGCGCACGCCCCCATCGAGATGACATACTTGGGCTCGGCGATCTGGTCGTAGATCTTTTTCAAGACCGGCGCGAGCTTATAATTGATGGTTCCCGCCACCAGGATCATATCCGACTGGCGCGGAGAGAAACGCACGAGCTCCGCACCGAAGCGAGAAATGTCGAACTTGCTCGACACCACGCCCATGAATTCGATAGCGCAACACGCGGTGCCGAAGGGGAGCGGCCACAGCGAGTTCTTGCGCCCCCAACGGACGATTTCATCCAAGCGCGTGGTGATGAGCCCGGTCTCGTTCTTGGTCTCGATGCCGACGAGGCCGCTGTCTCTTACTCCCATTCCAGGGCCCCTTTCTTCCAAATGTAGAACAGACCCAAGAGGAGAATCCCGAGGAAGATCGTCATCTCCACGAAACCGAACAGTCCGAGCTCGCGGAACAACACCGCCCACGGGAAGATGAACACGGCTTCGATATCGAAGATGATGAACAAGAGCGCCACGAGGAAGAATCGGACCGAGAAGCGATGACGCGTGTCGCCCAGCGACTCGATGCCGCTCTCGAACGGCGTCATCTTGCGCGGGCTGGGTTGACGCGGCCCGGTCATCCCCGCGATCGCCAGCATGATCAGCGGGATCATGAAGGCGAGCAGGAACAAAACCAGCGCGGGCAGATACTTGAGCGTCAGCTCCATGATGGCTCTCGTTTTCGGGGTGATGCGGAAGCGGCTCGAGGGCTTGCACCCTTATTCACAAAGGCTTCCGTGGATGAAGGTACTCCGAAGCCCGGGCAGTGTCAACGCTCTGTTGGAGAGCGGACACGGGGCCCGTGAAAGCGCGCGCGCCGGCCCGGCCAGCATGTTAGAGTGAGCGCGCATGCGAGCCCGAGCCGGCACCAAACAAATGCCCCAGAATAGGTTAGGCGTCTTCGTGCGCAGT
>JAICFA010000127.1 GCA_025923935.1 Candidatus Krumholzibacteriia bacterium | reverse complement strand
TCACGGCGACAACGGGCACGAGCAGAACGAGTGCGACGACTGGGATCACGATCGCCAGCACCGAGAACAATAGGCCGGCAACTGTTTCGACGGTGTTCACGACGAAATTCGCGAGGCCGCCGGTCGACGCGGTCGAAACGGCTCGTACGGCGACCGTTCCGCCCTGCACGATTCCGGCCGACCCACCGCCGCCGAGACTTGCCAGCACCCAGTGCCAGAACGGGTCGAGATCGGTCACCGACGCCGCAAATAGCAGCACGCCGGCGATGACGCCGACGGGACTCGCGATCGTGTCGAGCGCGTTATCGAGCCACGGCACGTAGTACGCCGCGATCTCCATGATGGTGGCAGTGGCCAGCGCGATCAGCGCCGGCATGGTGGCGAGCCTGGAAAAGTCGTCGGCGAGCGGAATCGCACCGAGGATGGACGCAATGCTCAGGACAAGGAGCGGCACAAAAACACGAAAGCCGCACGCGGCGGCCAGTGCCACGCCCGCGAAAACACTGGCGACGGTGTCAACCACGGCGGCTCTTGCGCTTGCGCGTGCTGGGGCGCGACTTGGAACGCTTCGGCGGCTGGGTACCGTTCAGCGGCTTGTGATAATGCACCACGCGCCAGGTTTCTTCGAAGCCGAGCTCGCTCCAAAATTGCTGCGCGTCCTCGTTGTCGATCTCGGCGTCGATAGCCATGTCGCGACAGCCTTGCGCACGAAACCACGAGGCCGCCGCTTCGATCATGGCGGGGCCGAGGCCCAGGCCGCGCCAGCTGGGAACGAGATAGATTCCCTCGATATAGCCGACCGGCCCGCCCAGACATCCGTCGACCACATTGCGCAGCGACACTTCGATGAAACCCACCGCTTCTTCTTGCGGATCGCGCACCAACAGGCAGGCGCGATCGTCGGAGGCAAGCATCAACGCCATCTCCGCCTCGTGAAATTCGGGCGGCACGTCGCCGTACATTTCCTCGCGCATCGCGCGCCACGTGGTCGCGTCTTTCTGGGTGGCTTCGGCAAGACTGAGCGAGGCGTTCCCGCGCGTGCTATTCGCCTTGGTGGACCGCTTCTTCGTCATTTCATCACCATATAGAGGGTACGCGCGCTCAGCGCGACGATCAGAACACCGACGATGACCATCAAGGTGCGCGTCGGGACGCGCTTGGTGAAATGCGCCGCAATCGGAGCGGCAATCGCGCCGCCGATGGCAAGCCCGAGAATGGCGTTCCAGAACGAGAGTCCGATGGTGACCATGAATGCCGCCGACGCCGCGGCCGACACGAAGAACTCGGCAAAGTTCACCGAACCGATGGAGTAGCGCGGATGATTGCCGCGCGCGACGAGGTTCGACACGACGATCGGTCCCCAACCGCCGCCACCCACGGCGTCCAGAAAGCCGCCGCCCAAGCCCAACGGGATCAAGTGGGAGCGCACTTCCTTGTGTTCCACCATGCGGCGCACACCTTTGATCACGATGTAGATCCCCATGAGGGCCAAATAGGCGGCCACAAACGGCTTGATGCGCTCGCCCGGAATCGACGCCAGGATGTATGCACCCGTGGCCGCGCCGATCATGCCCGGCAGGATCAAGCGCTTGACCAAGTAGCCGTTCACATTCCCCGCGTTCCAGTGTGCGAGACCGGAAAAGCCGGTCGTGATCACTTCCGCCGCGTGCACGCTGGCACTCGCCACCGCCGGAGAGACTCCCGCCGAAAGCATGAAGGTGGTCGCACTCAAACCGTACGCCATGCCAAGCGTGCCGTCGATCATTTGCGCCAAGAAACCGACAACGATGAACGTGGCGATTTCCCCCATCGCGGCATTATACGACAATTCCCCTAGACGCGCCGCGCTACGATTTCGACCATGGACGGCGTCCAGAAGAAGGCGTTGGGATCGCGCGAACGTTCATTCCAATCGCTTTCCATCTCGCGCCAGTCGCGCTCGCTGACGAGCCCCTGCTCGACCAGGCGCGGGATGAAATTGGCGAAGAAGGTGGTGGGCCATTGCCACAGCGGGTCGGTGGAACGCGCGACACGCTGGAGCGGCTCTATATAATCGACGCGCAATCCGCGCGCTGCCAGGAGCGCGGGTAAACGGCCGCCCACTTGCCAGTCGCCGCCACGGTCGCGCCAGCTTTTCCCCACCGACGGCATCACCCGCAGGAAGGCGTCGCTGCGCGGCGACAGCGACAACGCACCCCAATTGATGTAGTCCTGCACCGCAAACACGCCACCCGGCTTGAGCGCCGACGCGACGCGCGCGACGACGTCCTCGGGCCGCGGGGTGAAGCACAACACCCACCGCGCGTAGGCTACGTCGACCGATTGCGCGGGGATGTCGAGCGTGTGCACGTCGCCCACGCGGGTTTCGATGTGGGCGATGCCCAGCGACGCGGCGCGCTGCGCTAGATAGCGGAGAAAGCGTTCCGATTCGTCGACGGCAATCACGCGGCCGCTCGCGGTCACGAGCTGCGCCAGGTCGAGCGACGCGAACCCCGGCCCCGACCCGACGTCCAATACGGTGTGCCCGGGTGTCACGCCGGCACGCTCCCAACAGGCGAATGCCTGCGCGCTCCACAAGCGGTGCTGAAGCCCTAGGCGGACGAGCTCGGCGTCGTCGGTGCCGAGCACATACTCGTTCTCGTGCGATGTCATGGATACCTCGAAGGTGTGCTATAGTCGACGCGAGGACGCTCGATGACGACGTTGATGGTCACTCTTGCCACCCTGTGCGTGCTAGCCGCCGCGCCGCAACCGCCCGACAGCACGTCGACCATCCCCGCGCGTCCGTCATCGGCTCCGCTTTCCCAAGGCCTCTTGCTGTCGAACTACCTGTCGCGGCAGCGCGCGGAGATTCCTGCTCCGGCAACCCTCACGTTTACCATCAGCCCGTTCAGCACCACCGAATACGTTCCCGAGACGCGCTTTGATGCGATGCTCTTCGGTGCCGGTGCGGCGGGGACATTGGCGATGTTCGTCGGCGCCATCGGCAATACGCTGGGTGCCTTCGACGAAAACACCGCGTGGATCATGACCGGTGCCGCCGCCGCCGCGGGTGCCATCTACAGCGGCTCGCGTTTCAAGGTGAACGCGTCGCTACGCCCCGAGCCGTGGACGATCCCTACCGGACCGCCGCGCTCACCTTGAGACTCACCGCGCCTCCTTGGTGAGCTTGACGTCGACGATCCAAACGTAGACGGCGCGGGTTACGCGCGGTCTAATGCGTGCCGAAACAGCCGCAGCCGCCCGGCATGTATCCCATTGCCTGCCCCTGCCACACGAACGCTTCGCTCGCACCCGGCTTCTCCCAGTAGAACGCCAAGCGCTTCTCGGGATGGTTGCCGATTTCGTCCATGGTGCGCGCATCGTACAGGCGCCCGTTTGCCATGGTATAGCGAATGTTTTCGCTGTTACGCAAATCGTCGAGCGGATTGGCGTCGAGGACGATGAGGTCGGCCAGCTTGCCCGCTTCCAGCGAGCCTAGATCTTTGTCCATGCCGAGATACCACGCGCCGTTGCTGGTGGCCGCGTGGAGCGCCTCCATCTTCGACATGCCACCCTGCTCGAACATCCACAGCTCCCAGTGCGCACCCAGGCCCTGCAACTGTCCGTGTGCACCGAGCTGCACGCTCACCCCGGCGTCGGCGAGGTCTTTGCAATTCTTCGCCAGCGCGAGATGGTTGAACTCGTCATCCGGCGACATGGTGCGGCGGCGCGAGCGCTCGTCGATCACCGCACGCGGCGTGAACGACAACAGTCGTTGGTTCTCCCACACGTTGGTCTTCTGGTACCAGTACTCCTCGCCCCACAGACCGCCGTAACCGACAATCAGCGTCGGCGTGCTGCCGGTCTGGCTCGCCCCCCACAGACGGGTCACATCTTGGTAGATGGGTGCGATGGGAATGGTGTGCTCGATGCCGGTGTGGCCGTCGAGAATCATCGACATGTTGTGAAAGAAGAACGAACCGCCTTCCGGCACCACCATCATTTGCAGCTCACGCGCGGCCTTGATGACTTGCTGGCGCTGATTACGGCGCGGCTGGTTGTAGCTCTTCACCGAGAAAGCACCCACCGCCTTCATGCGGCGCAAGTGCGAGCGCGCATCGTCGAGCGAGTTGACCACGGCTTTGAAATCGCCGTCCGCGCCGTACAGAATGGTCCCCGTCGAAAATACCCGCGGCCCCACGATTTCGCCCGCGCGCACCATCTCCGAATTGGTGAAGACGGTTTCGGTCGGGTTGGATGGATCGTGCGTGGTGGTGACGCCGAAGGCGAGGTTTGCGAGATACAGCCAGCTTTGCGACGGCGTGATGGACGAGTGCCACATGTGGGCATGCACGTCGATCAGACCCGGCATGATGGTCTTGCCGCCGCACTCGACGACGTGCGCGCCGCGGGGGACTTCGACCGCACTCGCCTCGCCCACCGCCTTGATGCGATTCTTCTCCACGACGATGGTGCCGTTGTCGATCACTTCGTCGCCCTTCATGGTGATGATGCGCGCGTTGGTGAAGGCGATGACGCCATCGGGGATGTCGCTCTTGAGCGTGAGGCCGATGTCGACGCCGCTGGTGTCGGGCGGTGCAATGGAGTCCGCGGCACCCTCGACGAAATCGAAGCTCTTTGTGATTTCACGCGTGAAGTACTCGGGACCGATGGTCCAATGCAGCTTCTTGCTATCGCCCGACCAGTGCACGAAGCTGCCCGCGTCGCGCGTCACCTGCTTGATGGGGATTGCCTTCTCCTTGGCGTTGAGGTCGACCTCCTTGCCCGTCTTGGTGAACGGCACGATGTACGCCTGGAAGAGCTCGGTGAACGCAAGCCAATGCTCGTCGGGACTCGGCACGAATTGTGTGGCGTACTTGGAGGTAAACAGGACGCGCTCGTCGCCGCCGTCGAGGCGCATGCTCTTGTACGCCGTCTTTTGCTCGGGGGCATCGTCGACGAAGTAGATTCGCTTGCCGTCGCCGCTGAAGCGCGGCATCTCACCCGACTCGCGGATAAACGTCGCGTCACCGCCGTCGGATGACATCCAATACAAGCCCGGCTCGGTGCTGTACGCCACCCCGAGGATCACGTCGCCGGTGCCGCGGCGGAAGACGATCTGCTTGCCGTCGGGCGAGAATGAGGGCGAATGATAGAAGCCGGGGCGCGTGGTGAGCTTCTTCTTGCCGCCGCCGCCGAGCTTCACTTTATAGATATCGCCCGCGGCGTCGTTGTCCCAGGTGGTGTAGACGATCCATTTGCCGTCGCGGCTGAACGACGGCCAGTACTCCCA
Source organism: Candidatus Krumholzibacteriia bacterium (assembly GCA_025923935.1). Lineage (GTDB taxonomy): Bacteria > Krumholzibacteriota > Krumholzibacteriia > WVZY01 > JAKEHA01 > JAKEHA01. The sequence goes on along the minus strand of JAICFA010000127.1, from coordinate 3,228 downwards.
GTGGGTGTCTTTGGTCACGCGCACGGGCGTGCCGTTGGGCATTTGCTTCTTCCACAGATGGCCGACGGCACTGAACACGAACCACTTCTCGTCCGGCGACGTGACGCCATGACGGATCATCTTGGCTTCGAAGGAGCCCGGCGCCGGATCCTGGCGAAAGCGGACCGCGTCGTTGATCACGTGCTTCGATGTCACCTCGAACGGGATGTTGGTCGCTTTGCGCGTCGCCACGTCGACTTTCCAAATCTTCCCCTTCGCCCACACCACGAGGGCCTTGTTGTCCGGCATCCATTGATAATTGGGATACACCCCGAAGGTGGCCCACGTCTCCATCTGGTCCTTGCTCAGGCCATCCCACACCGGTCGCTGCTCGCCGCTCGCCATGTCTTGCACGCACAGTACCGTCTTCGAGCGCACACGGTGCACGTAGGCCAGGCTTTTCCCGTCCGGTGACACTTGCGGACGCACCGCGCCACCCGGACCGATGATGATGTTCTGCACCTCGCCGGTCTCACGATCGGCGCGGCGAATCATATAGATCTCGCCGTTGGGATCCTTGTTGTACTGAAAGACGGGATTGGGGCTCATGTCTTCGCTGAAGTAGACATAACGGCCGTCGCGCGAGACGCACGGCTCGCCCACGTCCTGCTGGTCGTTGCGTCGCTTGGTGATTTGCAATCCTTCTCCGCCGCTGGTGTGGTAGAGCCACATCTCGCCGGCACCCAGCGAGCGGCGGCTGGTGAAGTGCTTCTTGGCCACCAAGAATTGTCCGTCCGGCGTCCACACCGCATTGTTGACCAGGCGAAAATCTTCCTTGGTCACTTGCTTGGCATCGGAGCCGTCGCGCTTCATCACCCACACATTGTCGGCGCCGTCTTTATCGGAGGTGTAGCTGATGCGTTTGCCGTCCGGCGAAAAGCGCGGCTGGGTTTCGAAGGCCGGCCCGCCGCGCAAGAGTGTCGCCTTACCGCCGCTGATGGGCATGGTGTAGATATCGCCCAGGAGGTCGAACACGATCTCCTTGCCGTCGGGCGACACGTCGAGGTTCATCCAGGTGCCTTCGTCGGTGGTGAACTCCACGGAATGAGTCGGCCCTAGCGGGGCTTCGACGTCCCACTTCTTCTTGTCGTCCTTTTTCTTTTCGTCCTTCTTTTTCGGATCGTCGGCGGCATTTGCCACCAAGGCGGCGATGACGAGGACGGACGAAAGCATGGCGATGTGCGCGCGCATGACAGCTTCTCCTTCTTAGCGGTTAATCGGTGTCGCTGGCGTACAGCCGTGACGCCTTGTCGGCGGACACGGTAATTCCACGAATCAACGCGGAGCTGAAGCCCGCGTGCTCCATTTGATTCAATCCTGCAATCGTGCAACCTTTGGGTGTAGTGACACGGTCGATCTCCTGCTCGGGGTGTTTTCCCATGGCGAGCAAGAGCGACGCCGCACCCTTGGCGGTTTGTGCGGCCATCTCGAGCGCACCGTGCGCGTGCAGCCCAATCTCGATACCGCCTTGCGACGCGGCGCGAATCGCTCGCAGGAAAAACGCGACGCCGCACGCGGCCAGCGCCGTCGCGGCGATCATGTCTTCCTCGGTGATGATCTGGGTCTTACCCACCGTATCGAAAATCGACTTCGCGGTCGCGATGGCTTCGCCTTTGGCGTCTTTCGACGCCAGGCACGTCATCGATTCGCGCACGGCGATGGCGGTGTTGGGCATGGCGCGCACCACGGCGGCGCGTTGACCGGCATGTTTCTCGATTTGTGCGATGCTGACACCCGTCACCACCGACACCAGGACGTGTTGGCTCGAGAGCGAGGGGGCGATCTCGGCGAGCACCGCGTCGATTTGTTGCGGTTCCACGGCGACGATGACGACGTCCGCATCTTTGGCCGCACGCGCGTTTTCGGCGTCGGTCATGAATCCTTTCTGCTTCCACTCCTCCAGCAAATTCGAGGTGCGCCGGGTCAGCGTGATGGAAGTGGCAGGATAACGCCCGGACTGCACGAGTCCGGTGGCGATCGACGTGCCGATGTTGCCGGCCCCGAGAATCGCGATGCGAATCGGTTTGCTCAAGAGGGCTCCCTTGAATGGACGAAGTCTTTGGGTCGATGGGACGTTCGGAAGGGGGGATTGTAGTACAGCCCGTGGCCGGGCGCAAACTCAAGGCGGGGTTACGACTTGGCCCCTATCTGGGCCACCTCGCGCGGCGCGTCCGGGTTCTTCTCGGCGTACTCTTCCGGCCGCGGCCGGCGGCGCTCGCCGCGCTCGGTCCAGATGCGCGTGACCTCGGCGCCGAACAACACGATCTGGGATGAGTAGTAGACCCAGAGCAGGAGGACGATGATCGAGCCGGCCGCACCATAGCTCGACGCCACGCTGCTGTTTCCCAGGTACAGCCCGATGACCTTCTTGCCGATCGAGAAAAGAATCGCGGTCACGAAGCCGCCCAGCCAAACGTCATGCCACCGCAGCTTGACGTCCGGAAGGAACTTATAGATGGCGGCAAACAGTATGGTGAAAATGCCGAGCGACACGATGATGTCCGCGATGTCCCATATATATGGCAGATCGGTATAGCCGTCGAGCCATCGGCTGAACGCCGCCAAAGCAGCGCTTACGACGAGCGAAACCAGAAGCAGGAAGCCCATGCCGACGACCAGGCCGAACGAGCGAAGTCGATTCCTCAGGAATTTCAACAGTCGAGAGCCGGGGGTCGCCTGCACGCGCCAGATACCGTTCAATGCTGCTTGGAGCTCGAGGAACGCGCCGGTGGCGGCGATCAACAAAGTCACCCCCCCGATGATGGCGGCGAGCATGCCGCCTTCACTGTCGCGCCCCGCCGATACGAGCATGCTCTGCACCGCGCGCGCGCCTTCGGTTCCGATCAGGCCTTCCAACTGGCCGAGGATCTCCCCTTGCGCCGCCTCGGTGCCAAGCACCGATCCCGCCACCGCGACGGCGATGAGCAGCACCGGTCCGATGGCAAAAAGGGTGTAGTACGACAACGAGGCGCCCATCCGCGGCACGTTGTCCGAGCGGAATGCTTTGATGGCTTGCCAGAAAATCTGCGGGATGGTGAGGAATCGCATTTCCTCAAATATCCGGAGATCGAGCGGAAATCGGAGTGAGGTCGCTCACAGCGTCTATGCGCGGGTGGCGTCGAGCGGGCGCCCACAAGCGAGGGACTACTAGCGCGTAGTCGCGGTGGACCGAGCGCAGTGGGCTGCTCG
>JAICFA010000126.1 GCA_025923935.1 Candidatus Krumholzibacteriia bacterium | reverse complement strand
TTCCGCTCGTCCAATTTAGTCGTCGCCGTGTACGGGAACATCGACGAGAACGAATTAACCAAGCTGTGCGAAGGCCGCTTCGATTTTCCCAAGGGAACCCTCGTGCGCGACGGCACGCGTTTCCCCAGTGCCCTCGCGCGTCGCCGCCACGTGCGCCGCAAGCTCCACCAGCAGCACGTGTGCATGGGCACGCGCGTGTTTTCCTTTTTGGACGAGCGCCGCTATCCGCTCATGGTGTTGAACGCCGCCCTCGGCGGCGGCATGTCGTCGCGCTTGTTCCAGAAGATTCGCGAAGAGATGGGTCTCGCGTACAACGTCTACACCTACGCCGACCACTCGCGCGACACCGGCATCTTCGCCGCGTACATGGCCGTCAATCCCGCGACGGCGGGGAAGGCCATCGACGCGGTGACGAAAGAGCTGGAGTCGATTCGCAAGGATGGATTGACGCGCACCGAGCTGCGCGACACCAAGGACCACATCAAGGGGAGAATCCTGCTCGGACTCGAGACGTCCGCCGCACGCATGATGCGTTTAGCGCGCAACGAGATCAGCTACGGCCGCCAAGTTCCCGAGCGCGAGCTATTGAAGCGTCTTGCTGCCGTCAAGATGGACGACGTCAACGCGGTCGCCAAGGAAGTCCTCGACACCGATCGCTATGTAATGGTGAGCCTGGGTCCGTCAGGAGCGGGGTTGAACTAACCCCCGCATGCGAGTGCCTGACGGCCCCGGGCTCACCGATTCCGGTTCGACTACTTCAACAACATCATCTTTCGAACGTCCTGGAACGCGCCGGCGCGTAAACGGGCGAAGTACACGCCCGAGGCCACGGGCTGACCGCGGTCATCCTTTCCGTCCCACGTCTCGGCGTGCGTGGCTGCGTCCAGGGTGCGGTCCACTAGCGTACGCACGAGCTGTCCGCGCAAGTTGTACACGGCCAGCGTGGCATGCACTTTCTCGCGCAGGTCGAACGAAATCGTCGTCGACGGATTAAACGGGTTGGGATAATTCTGCCGGAGCACCGAGGCCACCGGCGTGTTGGGATTCACCGCGACGACGGCATCGATGTAGAAGCCGTCCTCCACCACGGCGGTGCCGTTGACCGGGTTCGTCACCACGAGATCCCAGAATCCTCCCGGCACCCCGTACAGATTGAACGTGGCGACGAGGCGATCCTTTCCCTGCCACTCGACCGTCGCCGAGATGCTGCTAGACGGGCGCACCAACTCCACGGTTGCACCTTTCACCCAAACACCCCCGTCGATTTGAATCGCCACCGCCGAAAGATCGTTGGTCGCGGTGTCGGGTGTGTACGACGCGATGGTCGGAAGGGGATAGCCGCCCGACATCTCCACGGGGATGGGATCGCCGTTGCCGCCGTTTAGGTCGACAATTGCGATGTTGCCGGTACCGTTGTAGCCCTTGCTGTTGGGATTGGTGGCGTTGTCGAAGAGCATGTTGCCGGTGTCGCCCGGATAGGGATCTCCTCCGTCGCCGCGGTTACCGACCGTGCCCATCTCGTTCAACCCGTCCGCTTGCTCCAGCACGAGCCCCGCGGGCATCGAGTTGGTGGGACCGCCGGTGTTGGCGTCCTGGCCCGTACGCAACACGGACGATTCGACGTGCCATATTGCGAGCCCGCCGCCGCCGTGAACGGCGATGTCGGACCCGATGGGCTGCCGGTTCTCAACCAAGAAGTATTCCGGCGGCGGCATCATCTCGGGCGACCAGCCGTCTTCGCGAACCTCGAAGCCGGTGGCGTACGTAACGCCTCCGCCATTGAGCGAAATCTCGTCCACCACAAAGGGCGCACACACGGTGGGAAATCCGTACGCGTCCGAGAGCAGCTGATCCGACGTGAACTCGAAAATGATCTCGTACTGCGTTGCACCGCTTCCGGACAGGTACGGCGTGAGGTCATAGGAGTTCGTCGTGGGCACAACGCTCACGCCGTTGAATGTCGCGATGGTGGTCTCGACGCCGTTCACGTCGATCTTCAAGTAGGTGAAGTCGTAGTCCGGCTCCGAATCCCATTTGGCGTCGAACTCGAGTGTCACCGGATGGTTGGCGCCATTATAGGAGAACGTGCGCGAAAGCCGCTCGCGCCAGCCGTTGCCGTAACCGTCCAGGTGCAGCCAGTTGCGCGCCGTGCCTTCGAGGAGGGTGAGGCCGCACGCCATCGAATAGTTGCCCGCAATGGGGCACGCCGTCGAGCGCCGCCAGCGCTTGTCCGGAATGTCGACACGGTACGCGGTGCGGTTGAACTCGACGTTTTGGATCGCATACGGGATCTTTTGCGAGCTCACCACCACCAGGTTAGACCAACCCAACTCGGTCTTCGACCACGTGCACATGTGCGCGGGCGAGTTGGTGTTGTTGTAGTTTCCGGAGCCCATCAAACACCATTCGCCCACACCCTCCGAGCTGTTGTCGGTGTCGTACAGGTCGGGCAATCCGAAGGCGTGACCGAACTCGTGGCAGAAGACGCCGATGTCGATGATGCCGCCGCCCGACAACGTACAGTTGAAGGCCGGCTGGATCACATAGTCGTCCACCTTGATGAAACCGCCGCCGGCCGCGGGGTCGTTGCTTTCCCACGGACCCGCGCCTTGGCCAGTGAGCGAAAAGCGATGCGACCAAATATTGGTGGTCGCGCACTCGCCGCCTTCTTCGGGGTGCACGAAGGCCGCAAAATCCACGAAGCCGTCGTCGTCACCCGAATTCGGAAGTCCGTCCGGTCCGTCGTTGTCGTAGATCCCGAAATCGATGGTCGGGTCGTTGTCTTCGCAGCACTCGACAATGAACTCTTCCACCGGAGCGGGAGCGCACGTTCCCTGGCACCCCCCTTCGTAGTACACGTCCGGATTCTGCAGCTGCGTCCAGCCCAGGACGTCACCCACCACGTTCAAGTCACCGTACGAAATCTCGGCGTAGAAGGTGTTCAGCGTATAGGGCAGAAACGGTCCGTCGAACAGACGCGTCTGCAGCGTGCTGACCGGCCATGGCTCGATCAGGGTGTTGCTGTACTTGCCGCACATCACCGGAATGCGGAAGGTCCCGGCAACGGCCAGCTCGCGCCGTGCGTCCATGGTGATCAAGTCGCGATTGAAAAATCCGCGCTCGGCGATGTAGCGGTTCCGGTTTTGACGGATGCGCTCGGTTTTTTCTAGCCACGCGTGACGGAATTGGAATGCGTTGCGATCGTCACGAACGCGATCGTAGTACGCCTGCGGCAGCTCGACGCCGGGTGCGGGCGGGTGAATTTGCGAAACAATTACGGATGGAATCGACAAAAGGACAATTGAGACACTCCCCAGCAGCTTTCCCGTGCGCGTCATGGCCCGCCTCCTGCTGTTTGGCAGCCAATAAGGGCACCAATGCACACGGGCCCGCCGCACGGTGGGGACACTCGCGATGGTCGGCGAGCCCGCACAACGGAAACAAGCTTAGCGTGCGCCGTGCACTAAGCGGCGAGGAATGTCGTCCAAAGTGTGAAAACTACGACACGTGCGTCGGGCGAGCAGCAGGAAATCTACGTGAGATTCGGTGGCGATAAGTAACGGCTAGTCGAACTGGAAGCCGCTCGCCTTGACGTTGTTCAGCAAGCGTTCGATGCGCTGCTCGTCGATCACCATCGAGATGCGCATGAATTCCTTGGAATGCGATCCGAAGGCGGCGCCCGGCGACACGATCACGCCCGTCGCTTTGAAGAATTCTTTCGCGAACTCGTTCGCGTCGTCGTAGCGCTTGGGGACGCGGTCCCAGATGTACATCGCGGCCGGCGGCGGCGTCAGTTTCCAACCCATCTTGCCGAATCCTTCAATCAATAGATCGCGACGCGCGCGATAGCGCTTGCGCTGCGCTTCGGCAAAGTCAACTCCACTATCCAAGATGTCGGCGCCCGTGCGCTGGATGGCGAGGAATACGGCGAAATCCATGTTCGATTTGACCTTCACCAAGTTCGAAATGATCTCGCGGTTGCCGAGCACGTAACCCAGGCGCCAGCCCGCCATGTTGTAGCTCTTGGAGAACGAATGGAACTCGATGGCCACGTCGGACGCTTCGGGCACTTCCAGAATCGACGGCGTGGGTACGTTGGGCTCGAGCGCGAGCTCGGAGTACGCAAGGTCGGAGACGACGATGAAGTCGAACTTTTCGGCCAGCGCCACGGCCTCCTTATACATGGAGAGCGGGGCGGCCGCGCCGACGGGGTTGTTGGGATAATTCAAGAAGAGGAACTTGGTGTGGTCCCACACCTGGTGGGGCACGGCGTTGAAATCGGGGAGATAGTTGTTCTCGGGTCGCAGCGGCAGCTCGACCACGTTCGCTTCCACGATTTTGGCCGCCCCCAAATACGCGGGGTAGCACGGGGTCGCGACGACGATGGTGTCGCCGGGATCGAGGTAGGCGAGCATCAGCTTCGAGATGCCATCTTTCGATCCGATCAGCGGCAACACTTCCTTGTCGGGGTCGACGGTGACGTTGAAACGGCGCTGGTACCAATTCGCAACGGCGTGGCGGAACTCGGGGGCCCCGTCAAACGAGGAATAGCGGTGGTTCTCGAACGGGCGCGCGCGCAGTTGCTTGGCCATCATTTCGATGATGGCGGGATCGGGCGGTTGGTCGGGGCTGCCGACCCCCAGGTCGAAGATGTCTTCGGCGGGGCGCGGGTCTTCGCGCTTCATACGCGCGATTTCTTCAAACACGTAACGCCCGGTCTTCTGAATGCGATGAGCCGGCTCAATCATGCCGTGAGAACCTCCGATTTTTTCCATTGGGAAGCACAGAGATTAACAGGTTTGCGCGCGACCGTCAAAGTCCGGTAGGCTCGTGGCCTTCCGGGAGGTCGAACATGCTGCGATGGTTGTGGGCGGTCGTGATCTTTGCCGTACTGTGGCTCGCCGCCGGCTCGTGCTTTGGTCAGAGCAATGCAAGGGATGACGACGGTGGCTGGCAGTTCACGGTGACGCCGTATTTGTTCGGAGCCGGCCTGGACGGGAAGGCGGGAATCGCGGGCATTGTCACCCACGTCGACCTGCCGCTGTCCGATCTGCTCGACCATTTCGAAGCGGGCTTCATGCTCGCGGCCACGGCGCGCAAGAACCGGTGGATCTTCGGCATGGATGCGATGTATTTCAAGCTTTCCGACGTCGGGAGCCAGTCGGTGTCGGGACCGTTCGGAGTCATCACCATCGAAGGAACGGTCGACTTGGTGCCGGGCGAGCAGATGGTTCAGCCGACCATCGGGTATCGGTTGTTCGACGGTGACGTACCCACGCTCGACCTGTTCGTGGGGGCGCGCTACACGTCCCTCGAGACGGAATTGACGCTGGTTACCACCACCAGCATCCCATCGTTTCCGGGTGGCACGCGCGTGTTGGACGGCGACGCGACGTGGTGGGACCCAGTCGTCGGGAACCGCGTCATACTTTCGATCACGGACCACCTGTTCGCGACGACCTTGGTGGACTGCGGCGGGTTCGGCGTGGGCTCCGACCTGACCTACCAGTGGATGGTCGCCGCCGGGTGGCGCTTCAGCGATCTTCTGTCCGCAAGTCTGGGCTATCGATACTTGAAGCAAGACTACGAAGAAGACAATTTTCTTTGGAACATGGTCATGAGTGGTTTCGTCGTCGGAGCCGGATTCGAATTTTGAGTGCAGGCGATGCGGTGGATCGATCCCGGCAATTGCGATAAACTCTACGGTATGCACAATCACACCCGTTGGGTCGCGGCGATGGTGCTCGTCGCCGCGCTTGCATCTTTGAGCACAGCGGATTTCGCGCACGCGCAAGCGTGTGTCGGCTGCACGCCGTTGGACGACGCGGCTGGTCCCGCCTATTTGGGCATCTATCCCTTAGGACTTTATCCCGGCTCGACCAACACGCCGCCGCCGGCGCACCTCGCGCTGGCGCTGGCCGCCGCGGCCGACATTGTGCCGCGCAACGCCGCCGGCACACCGGCCGCGAACGGACGCATTGGCTTTCTGTCGATTGGGATGTCGAACACGAACCAGGAATTTGCGGCGTTCGAGCGGGCCGAGGATACCAATCTCGCGCGCAACGCGCGCATCATCATCGTGGATGGCGCCGTGGGGGGACAGAGCGCCGACGTGATTCAGAATCCGGCGGCGCCGTACTGGAACATCGTGGACGCTCGCGTGGCGGCATCGGGCCTTGACCCCGACCAAGTGCAAGTCGTATGGCTCAAGGAAGCGGACGGGATGGTGTCGACGTTCACGTTCCCGGATCACGCCGACACGCTGGAGACGCACGTGCGCGGCATCGTGACGAACCTCAAGGACAAGTTCCCGCAGCTGCAAATCTGTTTCGTATCAAGCCGCATCTATGGCGGTTACTCTAGCAATCCGATGCGCAACGAGCCGTTGAGCTACGAGACGGCATTCGCGTTCCGAAATATGATCGACGCACAGATCACCGGCGATCCCACACTCAATCCCGACCCGTCGGCCGGTCCGGTGGAAGCGCCGGTCATCTTGTGGGGACCGTATTTGTGGGCCAACGGGACCATTCCGCGCGCGAGCGACGGACTCACGTGGGTGCTCGCGGACTACGAAGCCGACAACATTCATCCCTCGGGCGCGGGCGAGAACAAGGTCGCGGCCATGCTCAGCGGCTTTTTCAACACGGACGCGACCGCAACACCGTGGTATCTCGCGGATACGGCCGATCTGGTGTACATCGACGCGCACAAGGACGCGTTCGTGGACGCGTCGCTTCCAGCCACGAACTTTGGCACGCTCGCCCAGCTCACGTGGGGAAATCCGGGCAAGCGCGCGTACATGCAGTTCAATCTCTCGAGTGTGGTCGACAGCGTCGTCTGTGCGAAGCTCAGCATGCGCGTGCTTCCGAACTCCGTCACGGGTTTGGCCGACGTCGTGCTCATCAACAACACGACGTGGAATGAGACGACCATCACGGCGGCGACGGCGCCGCCGTTCAGCGCAACACTACTCGGCACGATTCCCACCGCTAGCGCCGGCACGGCTATCTCGCTCGACGTGACGGCTCAAGTACAGGCGTCGCTGGCGGCCGCACCCGGCTCGGCGCAATTGTGCGTGGGTGTGCGGGCGGGCCAAGGTCCGATGGGCGATCAGCAGGTGTGGAGCCGTGAAGGCGGACATGCTCCGCGCCTGGTGCTCACCACCATTCCCAAAGCGACTGCGGTCGGTCGCACGCCGAACGCCAAACAGGCGCTCTTGGTCACGACGGCACCCAATCCCCTTCGCCACGGAGCACGCATTATCCTCGGCGGTGCGCGCGCCGGCGAGCGCGCGACGGTTGTGATCGTTGACGTACGCGGTGCGATCGTACGCACGCTGACGGCGGCGGATGCGACGCAACCGATCGTGTGGGACGGTCGCGACGATGGTGCGAGCCGGGTTCCGAGTGGGGTCTACTTCGCGCGGGCGTCGCTCCCCGCGCATTTCGGGCGCACGGGTGTAGGCAAGATCGTCGTGTTGCGATGATGCCGGGGTGAGCGCCGCACTGGTATTGGCAATTCTCGCCGGCGCACCCCTTGCGCTGCACGCGCTCTGGCGCGCGCGCTACGGGTATCCGCCCGACCACATTCCGCGTGTGCTCTGCTTCCACAAGCTCTCACAACGCTTCCTCTTCGAAGGGACGTGGACCACACCCCAACGCTTCGCCGCGTACCTCGATTTGCTGCGGAAGCGCGGCTACACCTTCATCGACGAGTCGCAGTACCTGGCCGCGCTGGATGCACCGCCCGCGGACCGAACGAAACAGATATTTCTCACCTTTGACGACGGTTACACGGAGGTTCGCGACATCGCGTGGCCGTTGTTGTCCGAGCGCAAGATTCCGTTTCACGTCTTTCTCGTCACCGACTACGCGGGGCGCGAAAACTGCTGGGACTTGTCGCTGGGGCGGCCGTCGTTTCGGCACCTGGATTGGCCGTCGGTGAGGGAGATGGCGGCGGCGGGGATTACTTTCGGGTCGCATACCGCGTCGCACGCCGACTTGACGCGCATGTCACGCGGCGACGCGCGCGCCAACTTGGAACGCTCGCGGGCGGGCATCGGGGACGTGATCGGCAAGCCGGTGCGCACGCTTTCGTATCCCTACGGACGCTACCACGCGGTGGCTCAGGAGGCGGCGCGCGCGGCGGGCTTCGAGGCGGCGTTTTCGCTCTATCCGGCGCACCGCAACTCGGTCACGGACCGCTTTGCCCTGCGGCGCGACGCGGTTTACATCATCGATCCGGTCGCGATGATCGAAACCAAGCTGCAAAAGAAGGCCCTCTATGGGCTGGAAGAAATGAAGTGCCGCGCGATCAACGCGGTGGCGGTGTTGACACCGCTCTTGAAGGCGCGCTAGCCGGGATAGCGAACGTAGAAGCGCGCGCGATAGTAGTAGCGCGCGGCGATGGCGAGCGGAACGATCAGCACCAGCAGCATGGGATCGCGCATCGACACCCACAGGGCGATGAGTGCCGTGATGGCTTGCACGGTCCGCGCGCTGGCGCGCGTGCGCGACGCGGCCCGGTGCGAGGCATCGCGCTTCTGCGCGCGCAGAATGGCGACCGCCGCCACGGCCACGATCGCCAACGATGC
>JAICFA010000125.1 GCA_025923935.1 Candidatus Krumholzibacteriia bacterium | reverse complement strand
GTCCTTGCGGCAGATCTTGTCGACCTCGTCGATGTAGATGATGCCCTGCTGGCACTTCTCGATGTCCCCGCCGGCGGCCTGCAGCAGCTTGAGGATGATGTTCTCGACGTCCTCGCCCACGTAGCCGGCTTCGGTGAAGGCAGTCGCGTCGACGATGGCGAAGGGCACGCGCAGGAAGCGCGCGAGCGTTTGCGCGAGCAGGGTCTTGCCCGTGCCGGTCGGGCCGAGCAGGAGGATGTTGCTCTTCTCGATTTCGACTTCGTTCGTCGTCCTCTCGTGCATGATGCGCTTGTAGTGGTTGTAGACCGCCACCGACAGCATCACCTTGGCGTCTTCCTGTCCCACCACGTAGAGGTCGAGGAATTCCTTGATCTCTTTCGGCTTGGGGAATTCGTCCGAGTCGAACAGGACCTGCCCCGAGATCTCGTCGTCGAGGATGTCCTTGCACAGCTTGATGCACTCGTTGCAGATGTAGACCGACGGACCCGAGATCAACTTGGTGACCTCATCCTGACCGCGTCCGCAGAACGAACAGCGCAAGATGTGCGGGTTGCCGATCTTCTTCTTCATGCGACGTTGGCCTCTCTGTGATCGGTGTGGGTGAAGGGACGGTTCACGAAAATATTGTCGATGATACCGTATTCCTTCGCTTCCTCGGCCGACATGAAATAGTCGCGGTCGGTGTCCTTGGCGATCTTCTTCACATTCTGGCCCGTGTGATCAGCCAGAAGTGTGTTCAAGCGGTCGCGCCAACGCAAGATCTCTTTCGTATAGATCTCGATGGAAGCCGCCTGGCCTTCCGAACCGCCCGAGGGCTGGTGGATCATGACGCGCGAGTTTGGCAGCCCCGAGCGCTTGCCCTTCGCACCCGCGGCCAGCAGCACCGCCGCCATGCTGGCAGCTTGGCCCATGCAGATGGTCGCGACGTCGGGACGGATGTACTGCATCGTGTCGTAGATCGCCATGCCGGCGGAAATGTGGCCACCGGGACTGTTGATGTAAAGGTAGATGTCGCGCTCGGCGTCCTCGGCTTCGAGGAACAACATCTGCGCCACGATCAAATTCGCCACCGTGTCGTCGATGGGAGTGCCTAGGAAGATAATGCGGTCCTTGAGCAGGCGTGAGTAGATGTCGTACGAGCGCTCGTAACGACCCGTCTGCTCGATTACGAAGGGAACCGGAATGTGGAGTCTTTCGGACATTTAAGCAAACCTCGTCGTGTCGCTGGCGGCCTCGCCGCCGCTGCCAATATAAACTACCTCGTACCTCAAGCCCAAGATATTCCCTACGCCGGCTTGACCGTGGTGCGCTCGCGGAGGAACGCCATGGCCTTTTCGTCCAGAAGGTCGGATTCCAGGCCCCGGCGGCGTCCCGGCTGCTCCAGCGCCCGGCGCACGTCCTCCTCGCTGCGCCCCACGTGCTGCGCCATGGCGCGAATACGCTCGTCCATGTCCGCCGCCGTCACCGTGAGCGACTCCTGGCGCTTGAGGGCGTCCAGGATGAAGTAGCGGCGAATCGCGCGCTCCGCGGCCTGCCGGAACAGCTGGCGAATCTCCGCCGCGCGCGCCTCGTCCGCGGCCCCGCCGCGGTGTCGCTGGTCTTCCTCGACCAGCGACTCGAGATAATTCGCGATCATCACCTCGGGCACTTCGAACGGATTGTTCGCAATGACCGCGTCGATCACTTTCTCGTCGATGTCGCGCCGGAAGCGCGACTCTTCCTCCGCGTCCAGCTCCTTGCGGATCTTGAGCCGGAGATCCAACAGGCTCTTGCTCGCCGGGTCGATGCGCGTCGCGAACGCGTCGTCGAGCTCGGGCAAGAGCTTGTCTTTCACCTCCGCCAGCCGCACCGAGAAGGTCCGGGACGTGCCGGCCAGATCGGCGTCGCCGAAATCCGCCGGATACACCACCGTAATGGTCGTCTCGTCCCCCGCCTTCATCCCCACGAGCCCGGTGCGGAACTCGTCGAGGAGCGAATCGCTCGCGAGCGAGACGGCGTAGCCGGTGACGCGCGCTTTCTCCTCCGGTGCGCCGGACGCATCCAGCGGCACATAGTCGAGCACCACCGTGTCGGCCGCCGTCGCGGGGCGGTCGGCCTTCTCGTAGACGGCGAACCGCTCTCGCAGGGTCGCCACCGCGGCGTCGACATCCTGGTCGGCGACCTCTCGCTTGGCCGATTCGACGCTGAGGCGGTCGTAGCCTTGCAGCACGACCTCCGGCCGGACTTCGATGGCCGCCTCGAACTTGAGCGCGCCGTCGGCGAACTCGACATTCTGAAAGGCCGGATCGCCGAGCGGGTGGAGGTGCTCCCGCGCCAAGCCCTGTTCGTATACCACGGGAAGCATGTTTCGGACCGCATCGGTGGCGATCATGTCGGCGTAGTTCTTCTCGATATAACCGGGCGGAACTTTGCCCTTACGGAAGCCCGGGATGCGCAGCTCCCGCCTCAGCTCGGCGAGAACCGCCGCGCGCTCCTTTTCCATCTCTTCGACGGGCACCTGGAAGGAAAGCACCCGCTTGGTTTGGCTCGGACTGGCGACCGAAACGGCAAATTGTCGTTCGGGCTCGTCGTGGTGGTGATGGTGGCGACCATGATCGTGGTCGTGGTCATGACCGTGGTGGTCGTGATCGTGATCGTGGTCGTGGTCGTGCGTGTGCGCCATGCGAGCTCCGTTGTGGTGCGAGAGGGGGGAGTCGAACCCCCACGAGTTTCCTCACTGGATTCTAAGTCCAGCGCGTCTGCCAGTTCCGCCACTCTCGCGCGTTCAGTGACGGCTGCCTTCGCCCGGACAATCGCCGGACGGCTCCGTCGGTTAATTCAAATACTTCAGCACGAAGTCGGTGTAGCGGCTGGTGCCGATACCGCTCGACGTCGAGAGCGACTTGATCTCGCCCGACGTGAGCGCCTTCGTGATGGCCGTGTCGAGGCGCGCCGCGGCGCGCTCGTGTCCAAGATAATCGAGCATCATCTGGGTCGCACTATGCGCCGCCAGCGGGCAAATGACTCCCTTGCCCGCGTGTTTGGGCGCCGAGCCGTGGATCGGCTCGAACATGCTGACGCGGCCGGGGTGGATGTTGCCCGAGGCCGCGATCCCCAATCCACCGGAGATGGCAGCACCCAAGTCGGTAATGATGTCGCCCATCATATTGCCGGTGACGGCGACGTCGAACCACTCGGGGTTTTTCACCATCCACATGCACGCCGCGTCGATGAAGGCGTGGTCGCGCTCGATGTCGGGATAGTCCTTCCCCACTTCTTCGAAGGTGCGCGTCCAGATCTCCATGGCGCCGATGGCGTTCACCTTGTCGATCAGCGTGAGCTTTTTCCGCTTGGCGCGCTTGCGCGTCAAATCGAAGGCGTAGCGGACGGCGCGCTCGATGCCCTTGCGCGTCATGATCATCTGCTGAATCGCGACTTCGTCCGGCGTCCCCTTCTTGAAGTGGCCGCCCATGCCAATGTACAGGTCCTCGGTATTCTCGCGCACGAACACCATGTCGATGTGCTCGGGCTTTTTATCCTTCAAAGGGCACAAGTAGTCGGCGTACAGCTTGATGGGACGCAGGTTGATGTACATGTCGAGCGTCCAGCGCACGCCGCCGATGATGGCGCGCTCCAATTTGCCGGTCTCGACGCGCGGGTCGCCGATGGCGCCGAGCAGGATGGCGTCCATCTGTTTGAACTCTTCGAGCACGCCGGCGGGCAAGAGCTCGCCGGTCTTGAGATAGTGCTCGGCGCCGAACGGATACGGCACGGTTTCGAACTGGAGCCCTTCGATCTCGCTGACGCGCTGCAGCACGCGCAGCGCTTCGTCGATCACTTCAGGGCCGACACCGTCTCCGGGAATCACCGCGATGGTTGCCATCTCTCGTTCCTTCTTTCTACCCTCTTCGCGAGCCTCGAGGGCTTCCCTCGAGGCTCGCTTCAGTCCTTAACCCGCTGAATGAGCATCGCGATTCACTGTCCGCCGCCGTTGCAGGCGCTGGCGATGCCGTACGTCTTCATTCGCCGGGCGAGCTCGTGCGCCAGCGTCAACAATAAGCGCGTGCCGGTGGCACCGAGCGGATGCCCGAGTGCGATCGCACCGCCGTTCACGTTGACCTTGTCGCGGTCGAGGCCCAGGTCTTTTTCCACCGCGAGATACTGCGCGGCGAATGCTTCGTTGATCTCGAAGAGGTCCACCTTCGAAAGGGCGAGGCCGGCCTTCTCGAGCACACCGCGAATCGCGGGCGCGGGGCCGATGCCCATCTCCGACGGTTCTACACCGACCACATGCCACGCGACGATCTCCGCGAGGGGGGTGTAGCCGTCGCGCTTGGCCGCGTCCGCGTCGGCGACCACCAGGCACGCGGCGCCATCCACCATGCCGCTGGCGTTGCCGGCGGTAACGGTTCCGTCGTCGCCGAAAGCGGGCTTGAGCTTGGCCATCCCTTCCAGGGTGGCGTTCACGAAATAATGATCGTCCTTCTCGACGGCGATCGTTTTCGGGCCGCGCTTGATCTCGACCGGGACGATTTCTTCGGCGAACACCCCACTCGACGCCGCCTTTTCGCCCAGGTGGGTGCTGCGCAGCGCGTACTGGTCCTGCGCCTCGCGCGCAATGCCCATGCGCTTGGCCAACTTCTCCGCCGTCTGCGCCATCAATAGGCCGCAGTACGAATCTTTCAACGCCACCAATAGCGAATCCTCCAGCTGGCCCTGACCCAGCTTGAAGCCGGCGCGCGCGCCGCGAATGACGTGCGGGGCCTGGCTCATGTTCTCCATGCCGCCGGCCAGCGTGTACTCGTCGCCCTCGCCGATGATGTGCGCGGCGTTGATCACCGCTTGGATGCCGGAACCGCACAGGCGGTTCACCGTGAGCGCCGGTACGCGAATCGGAACGCCGGCCTTGAGTGCGACGTGGCGTGCGCCGTAGATGGCATCGCCGCTGGTTTGCAGCGCGTTGCCCATCACCACGTGCGAGATTTTCTCGGCCGGCACGTTGCTCTTCGCCAGTGCACCGCGCGCCGCGGTGGCTCCTAGATCCAGCGCGGAAACACCCGCCAAGGCACCGCCCGGCTCGCCGTCGCCGCGCTTGCCACCCACCCATTCCGCCATGGGCGTGCGCGCACCGCCCAAAATCACTGCTCGCTTCGCCATTCGTTTTCCTTTCGACTACTCGTACGCCGGTATACCGGTAAGGTCGTGACCGACGATCAAGGTGTGAATCTCGTACGTGCCTTCGTACGTGTCCACGGTTTCGAGATTACACATGTGCCGCATCGACTGGTATTCGCCCGAGATGCCGTTGGCGCCCAAAATGGAGCGCGCGGTGCGCGACATCTCTAGGGCTTTGCGCACGTTGTTGCGCTTGGCCATCGACACCTGCGAGAACTTGAGCTTGCCTTCGTCTTTGAGCCGTCCCAGTTGCAAGCAGAGCAGCTGCATCAACGTCAGCTCGGTCGCCATGTCGGTGATCTTTTTCTGCGTCAGCTGATAACCGGCGATCGGCTTCGCGAACATGATGCGGTCCTTGCTGTACTCGAGCGCTTCGTGGAAGCACGCCATCGCGGCACCGATGACACCCCACGCGATCCCATAGCGCGCCTGGTTCAAGCACATCAGCGCGCACTTCAATCCATTCGCCTCCGGCAAGCGGTTCGCTTTGGGGATGCGCACGTCGTCGAGAATCAGCTCGGCGGTGTCGCTCGCGCGCATCGAGAGCTTGTACTTCACGGGACGCGCGTCGAATCCCTTGCGGTCGCGCTCGACCAAGAATCCGGTGATTTCGCCGTCGAGTTTCGCCCACACCACCGACACGCCCGAATTCACGCCATTGGTAATCCACATCTTGCTGCCATGGAGCACGTACTCGTTGCCGTCGGCGGTGGCTGTGGTGCGCATGCCGCCGGGGTTCGACCCGAAGTCGGCTTCGGTGAGCCCAAAGCAACCAATCACATTTCCCTTGGCGAGCTCGGGCAGCCAGCGTTGCTTGTGCTCCTCGCTGCCAAATGTATAGATCGGATACATCACGAGTCCGGACTGCACCGACGCGAAGCTGCGCAACCCGGAGTCGCACCGCTCGAGCTCCTGCATCATCAGTCCGTAGGCTACGTTATTGAGTCCCGCGCACTCGAAGCCCTGCAGGGTTGCGCCGAAAACGCCCAATTCCGCCATCGGCTTCACGAGTTCTGACGGGAATGTCCCCTTCTCGTAATGCTCCATGAACTTGGGTAGCGCCATCTCCTCGACGAAGGAGCGCACGGTGTCGCGCACCATCTTCTCGTCATCCGACAAGCGCGCATCGATGGCGGCGAAATCGAATCCAGCGAATCGTTTCATGACTTTCCTTTGCTTCCGTGGTTCGTCCAGGACGGGTACCGAGAGCTTCCCTCCGCTCTCTACGTCCTCGCGCGAAACATTTGGAATCGCGCTGCGGAAGTTCGCGTCGGGAACTCTCGGTACCCGCGCTGTGCTACTTCGCCTTAAAGTCCGGCTTACGCTTCTCCAAGAATGCCTTCAATCCTTCGCGGGTGTCATCGGTCGCGCAAAGCAGGCCGAATAACTTGGCCTCCATGCGGCAGCCTTGTTCGAACCCGACATCCAGTCCGTGATCGACCGATTGCATCGCGGCTCTGATCGCGAGCGGGCCGTTGCGCAAGATACGCAGTGCGATCTTGCGCGCGCTTTCCATCAAGTCCGCGGCCGGGACGACTTGACTCACCAATCCGATGCGCAGGGCTTCGGCGGCGTCGATGGCACGACCGGTCAGGATCAAATCCATCGCCACGCCGCGACCGACGATGCGCGGCAAGCGCTGCGTTCCCGCGTAACCGGGAATGACGCCGAGGGTGACTTCGGGAAGTCCGATCTTCGCGGTGTCGGAGGCGATGCGAATGGTGCACGCCATCGCGAGCTCGCAGCCGCCGCCCAATGCGTAGCCGTTCACGGCGGCAATGGAGGGCTTGCCCATGGTTTCCAAGCGGCGAAACACGCTCTGGCCGAACTCGGCCGTGCGTGCGCCCGCGACCGGATCCAAGGTCGACAGCTCTGCGATATCGGCGCCCGACACGAAGGACTTTTCGCCCGCGCCGGTCACGATCAACACGCGCACCGCATCGTCCGATTCCGCCGCCGCGAAGGCTTGGTCGAGCTCGCGCATGGTCGGAGCGGAAAGCGCGTTCAACACGTCCGCGCGATTGATGGTGACGGTCGCAATCCCGTCGGCGACTTGATAGAGAATGTGCTTGAGCTCCACGGCCGCCCTCTACTTCTTCGCGTAATCGTAGAAGCCGCGACCCGTCTTGCGGCCCCAGCGTCCCGCCTGCACCATGCGGCGCAAGAGGACCGGAGCGGCATACTTGGGCTCGCGGAATTCTTCGTACATGACGTCGGCGGCGTGGCAGGTGGTGTCGAGCCCGACGTAATCGAGCAAGGTAATGGGACCCATCGGATAGCCGCAGCCGTGCACCATTGCTTTGTCGACGTCTTCCGGCGTCGCCACACCGTCCTGCACCATGCGCACGGCGTCGAGGAGGTACGGAATCAACAGCTTGTTGACGACGAACGCGGGCGTGTCGGGACAGGTGATGGGCTCTTTGCCGAGCGAGAGCGCGTACTCGCGGCTCGCCGCTACCACCGCGTCGGTGGTCGCCAGCCCGCGGATGATCTCGACCAGCTTCATGATGGGCACGGGGTTGAAGAAGTGCATGCCGACCATGCGCTCGGGGTTCTTCACCACGGTGGCGAGCTCGGTGACGGAGATCGACGAGGTGTTGGTGGCGAGGATGCAATCGTCGCGTACGATGTCGGAGAGCTGCTTGAACACTTTCTTCTTGAGATCGGTGTTCTCGGTCACGGCTTCGACCACGATGTCACAGTCCTTGACGGCCGCGAGCTGCGTCGACGTGGAGAGATTCTTCTTCACGGCCGCAATCTGCTCGTCGGTCACCTTGCCGCGCGCCTTGCCCTTCTCGAGGAACGACTCGATGCTGGCCATGCCCTTCTTGAGAATCTCTTCGTTGACCTCCACGACCGTGGTCGCGTAGCCGTTCATGGCACTCATCTGCGCGATCCCAGAACCCATCAGTCCACAACCAACCACACCGACTTTCTTCAT
Organism: Candidatus Krumholzibacteriia bacterium; assembly: GCA_025923935.1. Lineage (GTDB taxonomy): Bacteria > Krumholzibacteriota > Krumholzibacteriia > WVZY01 > JAKEHA01 > JAKEHA01. Next base: position 504 of record JAICFA010000125.1, on the reverse strand, counting down.
CGTTCGTCCTTTCTACTGGTCCTTCCATCGCGGCGCGCGCTTCTCCAAGAACGCGCGTAACCCTTCGTCCGCATCCTTCGATTTCATGAGAGAGTTCAAATACAACGCTTCGATTTGCTTGAGTGCTGCGCCGATCTCGCCCGCGCCGATGCGGCACGCACGCTTGACGTGGCTCGCGACCACCTGGCTCATGCAGCGGTAGTGGTCCACCGCTTCCGCCACCGCCGCGTCGAAGCGCTCGTGCGGTACCACCCGGCTCACCAGCCCCGCCTCGTGCATGGCGCGGGCACTCACGCGGCTGCCGGTCAGCAACAGGTCGACGGCGCGCCCGTAGCCGAACGCGCGCGTCCACAGCACCGACGCCACCGGCGGCAAGACGCCGACTTGCGATTCGGGCTGTCCGAACTCGGCGCGCTCACTCGCCACCACGACGTCGCACAAACACACGAGCTCGCACCCGCCACCCAACGCCGCCCCGCCCACCGCGGCCAGCGCAATCCCGTC
>JAICFA010000124.1 GCA_025923935.1 Candidatus Krumholzibacteriia bacterium | reverse complement strand
TCCGGCCGCTGCCGATGCGATGTCTTCGAGCAGCGGGCGGAGCCCGCGCGTCTTCCCGGGCGTGTCGGAGTTGACCTGGATGGCGGCCCCGACGCGCAGGTCCGGGAACCACGCGATCTGGGTCACATAGCCGGGGAACCAGCCGGAGTGTCCGGCCGCGCGGCCGGACTTCGCCGGCCAGGTCTGGACCCCCAGTCCGTATTCATCCTGCGGTCCTGTCCGCGCCTTCACGCCGCGCAGCATTTCCGTCCGCGTCGCCTCTTTCAGCACCTCGCCGCCATAGAGCGCCGCGGCCCAGCGGGCGAGTTCCGCCGCGGTGGTCACCACTCCGCCGCTCAGGTTGGTGATGACGAGGTCGGTCAACCCGTTGGGCCAGGCGAGCACGGTTACCGCGCCCCATGGATGAGCGGTGGTGTGCACGTTCGCCGAGATGCTCGCTGTCGCACCTTCGGGACGAAGCACGAGCGAATACACCGCGTGATCGACGTGTTGCGTCAGCACCAGCACGCGCGTGTCGGGGTCGGTGCTGACGTTGTCGAAGCCGGTGAGCGACGGCTGCAGCTGGGCCAGCGGCGGATAGGCGACGTCGATCCAGAGCCGCCCGCGCTCGCCTTCAATTCGGATCGGATTCGACGAGAGATCGATGGTGTGGCTGGTCTCGGTGTGCATGCGCCAGTCGTACTGGCGTACCACGTCGTCTTTCTTGATGTCGTCGAGCAGGACGAAGTAGGGCGGTGTTTCCCCCGCGTGCACCACGATCCACTCGCGCAGCGCGAACGCCACCGGATTGGCACCTTCGTAACCGGCCGACCAATCGTCATCGGGAAAGGGAACGCCGGGATCGTTGTACGGACTGTGCGTCGTGTACGCCGCGGTCGCGTCGCCCAACAGATAGTCGGCATAGTCCGAAAGCACGTACGCAGCCATCTTGCCGTCGGTGCCGGTCGAGCCGCCCGAGTTGTGCTGGCCCTTGCCGTCGATGAGCACCATGTTGTGCGCTTCGCTCTGCGCGTTGGGCCGGTCGAAGCCGTTGTCGGCGGCGAAGCGCGCGCCGAATGCGTACACCGTGAAGCTGTTTTGATCCTCCTGCGAATGTCCGCCGTGAAATTCGCCCGAATAGAAGCTGAACACCACGTCGTCGCTGGCACCACTGCGTGGCCAGCCGGTGCGGTAATAGTAAAGACCGCGCTCGCGCCACAGGCACGCCCGCGGCAACACGTCGCCGGGATGCACCGGGCGAACCGGCCGGTACCACAACACCGTCGACGGCTTGTCCGAGCGCTCGCCCCAATCGTAGCCGCCGGGGCCGAAAATCTGCTCCCACGTCCACGCGGAGAGGCCGCTCGACCATCGCGTCAGCGCCCAATCGGTGAAGGTGTTGTGGCGCGACAGTGGATAATTCAAATAGGCGGTATCGTTCAAGTTGTTCACGCGGCCGTCCGCCTCGGGCAGAATCTCGTACGCCAGCCAGTTTTCGATGCGGCGAACCGCACCCACGCGCGAAAAGTCCTTACCGTCGTAGCGCCGCCGCGCTTCGAAGTACCACGGCAGATGGCGCATCGCCCAGGTGCCGTACTGCACGCCCTCGAAGCACGACCCGTCGGGGTCGAGGTGGTAGTTCATCCATGTGACGACGAAATGGTCCGCGCGCGTGAGTGCTGCCTGGACGCGCGCCGGCTCCATTTCATCCGCCAAGCAAATCCCCGCCAAGCCCAGCGCCGAAGCGATCATCGCCGTGATGTTGCTCGTGTACGGCGGGTGCAGCCAGCGCTCGTAGTTGAACGCGACCATCAAAGAGTCCACGTACGACTCGATCTCCGCGCGCACGTACGCACGCTCCGGCTCACTCGCACCGGCCATGCACATGTCGTAGCCGAAGCACAGCGCGCGCAAGCGCACCGGCGAATAGAAGACGTTGGAATCGGCGGAGAAGCTGTCGCACAGCGCCAGAGTGAACTCGCGGCCGAGGTCGCGCGCGACATCCGCCTGACTCGCGTCGAGCTGTGCCACCAGCCCCATGTTCAACAAGAAGTTCATCCCGAACGTCACGTTCAGAAGCTGGGGCAGACTGGCGCTCGGATACTCATTCAGAACCTGCTGGCGAACGAACTGGTAGGCGTCGTCGTCGGGGCCGCCGTCGCTTAGCTTTTGCTGCAGCGCTGGGATCTCGGAGCGGTTGAGAACGAGCCGGGGGTGGTGCGCGGAATAATTCTGCGCAAACGCGGGTGTGGGAGCTACGCACAGCAGCGTGCCGATTCCCAGACGATAGAAGAGCCGCCAACGGCGCGACACGTCGCGCACCTCCAGAAGAGGGACTACGATGTCAGAGCAATCGAGCCGTTAGCAAAGAGTCGGGTAGGGTCTCCTGGTGTGCAAAGTGCAAACAAGTCTAGCCGCCGGATGCGCCGCGGTCAAGCGGGCGCGCGAACGCCAGGTGACACTGGCACCCGCGCGCGGTATCATCGCGCGTTCGCAACGACCAACCATGCCGTCCCCGAGCCGAACCTCCCTCTTCGCCGACATTCGCGCCATGCCGCGGACGGTGTGGGTGCTGTTCGTCGGCACACTCATCAATCGTTTCGGCAGCTTCGTGTTCGTGTTTCTCGCGGTGTATCTCACGGGGAAGGGGTACACGCCCGCGCAGGCCGGGCTCGCCATCGGGGCCTACGGCATCGGTGCGATCTGCGCGTCGCTGGTAGGCGGTTGGCTGGCCGATCACCTCGGGCGGCGCAATACCATCGTGCTCTCGATGCTGCTCTCCGCCGCCGTGATGATCGCACTGTCGCAAGCGAATGCATACGCGGTGCTGATGTCGCTCACCGTGCTCGCCGGTTTCTGTGCCGAACTGTACCGACCCGCCGCGAGTGCGCTCATTGCCGACGTCACGACACCGGCGCAGCGTGTCACGGCCTACGCACTTTATCGCCTCGCCATCAACGCCGGTTTCGCCATCGGACCCGCGGTGGGGGGCTTGATGGCGCACAAGTCGTTCCTGCTGCTCTTCGTGGGCGACGCCGTCACGTCGCTCGCCTATGCCGGCATCGCCATCGCGGCGCTGCCCAATCGCGTGGTCGAGCACCACGCCGTGCCGTCGGGCCGTAGTGCGTTGCAGGCGATCCTTCACGATTCGAGCTTTCTCATGTTCTTGGGTTCGACCATGTGCGCGTCGATGGTGTTCATGCAGCACATTTCGAGCTATCCGCTGCAAATCACCGCACTGGGATATTCGAGCGGCGTATTCGGTGCGTTGATTTCGCTGAACGGCATCATCATCTGTTTGACCGAGCTGCCTCTCACGACGTACACGCGGCGGCTGCCGGCGCGCCGCGTCATGGTGATCGGAATGCTGGTCTTCGGAACGGGCTTCGCGCTGACGGGCGTGGCGAAAACCATTCCGCTGCTCGCGGCCATGGTCGTCATTTGGACGGTGGGCGAGATGTTCTACTTCCCCATGGCCGCGGCTCACGTCGCCAACATTTCACCGCCCGACATGCGCGGGCGCTACCAAGGTGCGTGGGGGATTTCGTGGGGTGCGGGTGCCGTGCTTGGCCCGGTGCTGGGCACCGCGCTCTTTTCCGTCGCCCCGCGCGCGGTGTGGCCGGCGTGCGGCGCGATTGCGGTGGTGGGTGCGATGCTACTCTTGCCGGCGACGCGAGTACGCCGCGTGGCCACCCCCGCGACAGAAGCGCCCTAGCCTCACTCTCCGCTAATCGTCACCACCACGCGGCGGGATCCACCGCGGTCGCGGTGCTCGCATAGATAGATTCCCTGCCACGTTCCCAGATTCAAGCGGCCGTCCGTGATAGGCACCGACACACTGGTGCCGATCAGCGCCGCCTTGATATGGGCCGGCATGTCGTCGGGACCTTCGGTGGTGTGCACGTAATAAGGAGCGTCTTCCGGCGCGAGCTCGTTGAAGCTGCGCTCGAGATCGGTGCGCACGGTGGGGTCGGCGTTCTCGTTGATGCACAGCGACGCCGATGTGTGTTGGATGAAGAAGTGTGCCACCCCGACGCGAATCTCGCCGATCTCCGGCAGCGCACGCACGATCTCGTCGGTCACCAAATGAAAGCCGCGCGCGCGCGGCTTGAGCGCGATCTCCTTTTGAATCCACGCCATGCCACGAAGCGTAGCACGGCGCGCGTTTCCGACGACAATGCTATAATCGACGCGAATGACGTCCGAACATCGTTTCCTCGCGCATCGCCACGACGAATGGTACCCCGTCGCGCGCTCCGACCGGCTGCGAGAGCGCCCGCTCGCTGCGATGCTTTTCGGCACGCCGCTGGTCGTGTTTCGCACGCGTACGGGTGCGGCCGCGGTCTTGGTCGACCGCTGCCCGCATCGCAACGTCCCGCTATCGCTCGGCCGTGTGCGCGGCGACACTCTGCAGTGCATCTACCACGGTTGGGAATTTGACCAGGACGGCCAGTGCCGCGCCATTCCCGGCTTGGTCGGCGACGTGCGCGCGCGCGAGCGTCGTGCCACCGCGTTCGCGTGCGTGGAGCAACAAGGTTTCGTGTGGGCGTGGGGTGAGGCCGAAGCCGCGCCCACGCGCGAGCCGTTTCGCCTGCCGTATCTGGGAGAGCGCGGCTGGACGACGGCGCGTGAAGAGCTGGACGTGCAGGCGTCGCTCCATGCCACCGCAGAGAACGCGCTCGACGTGCCGCACACCGCCTTTCTCCACGGCGGACTGTTTCGCTCGCAAGATCGTGCCCGCCGCGAGATCGACGTCATCGTGCGCCGCTTCGAAGACCGCGTCGAAGCGGAGTACGTGGGTGAGTCGCGACCGCCGGGCATCGTGGCCAAGTTTCTGGCACCGCGCGGCGGCAACGTGATCCACTTCGACCGCTTTCTCTTACCGTCGGTCGCACAGGTCGAATATCGCCTCGGCGATTCCGGTTTGTGCATCTCCGCCGTGCTGTCTCCGCTCGAGGACTACCGCACCAAGCTGTTCATCGCGTTTTCGTACCGCCTGCCGGTACCGGGTTGGCTGGTGCAGCCCTTCTTGCGCACGTTCGCCATGCGCATCTTCCGCCAAGATGCGTGGATGCTGGCGCGGCAAACGGAAACCATCGAGCGCTTCGGAGAAGAGAACTACAAGTTCACCGAGATTGACATTCTGGGTGCGGAGATTTACGATTTATTGCGACGCGGACGCATCCCCGAACCATCCCGCCTGACCGCGCCGTCCGAGCGCACCCTTCGCATCACCGTGTAGCTCGTAACCCTGCGAGGTTCCCAAATGGCCAGCAACGAGTTGATCGCCACTGGCGACTGGCGTGGTTATCCTGCGCGGTTTCGTAACGATCAAGTCATCGTCAGTGCGCAAGACAACATTGCCGACGGTGACGTTGAAAACATCATTCGGGGCGCCATCGAGCATCAGACCGCGGCACAGATCGTTTACCGGCCGTCGGGCCGAAAATGGGCGCTGGTTTCAGTTCCAGTGGGGACGGATATTCCGGCGTTGGCGGAATCCATCGGTAGGCGCTCGGGTATTCTCTATGCTGAGCCGGACTTCGTAATCGAAGCACACGCCCCTCCCCCCAATGACCCATTGCTAAAAAGCCAAATCTGGGCTCAAATTATCAACGCTGAGAACGCGTGGAGACGAACCACGGGCCGGAAAAACGTCTTGCTTGCCGTACTCGACTCCGGCATTCCGATTCAAAAAGGAGTTTTGTCACACGAAGATCTATCATCACCGCGATTCATCCTGCATCACGGCACCATCAGCCATGACTACGTACCGCCTCCCATGTTGCTCATCCCCATCCCGACAGCGGGCCCCAATCTCCCGGACGATCAGAATGGCCACGGCACATACGTGACCGGCGTGCTCGCCGCGACGGAGAACAACAACAAGGGCGTAGCGGGCTTAAACTGGCGATCCGACGTCTATGTCGCCAGAGTGCTGGGCGCCTCCGCTCAGGGATTCGTCGGGCTGGTCAAGCAAGCGATGGAGCATCTGGCGAACTATTGGCCGGGAAACATCGTCGTGAACATGAGCTTTGGGACGAAAATGATCGTGGAGGCCCTATCGCTCAAGCAGATGTGTCACGACACGAAGGACGGACGTTTCATACTCTGCTGTGCTCCGGGCTTTGTACAAAGCAGTACGGGCGCCTGGCATGTCGATTGGCCGGCGCGCTTTGCAACCACGTACCCGCACGTCATCTCGGTGGGATCGTCCGGCGGCAGCCTGGCGGACAAAGACGATATTCGCGAGCCGTTCAGCATCGAGGAACCCGCGGACCCGGCGGAGATCACCGTCGTCGCACCCGGCGTGCCGGTCTATAGCACAGAGCTCGCGACGCTCAAGTACGCTGATTCCCAAGGAACATCGATGGCTTGCCCCGTGGCTGCCGGCGTTGCTTCGTTGATGTGGGGCGTAAATCATCACCTATCACCGTCGCAGGTCAGAAACATGTTGCGGCAGTCGGGCACCAAGCTCGTGCGGGGAACGCGGGAATATCGCCGCGTGAACGCCCCCGCCGCGGTCTGGCGAGCGAGGCTATCAGTTTGGTGGCCCTTCCCGTGGCCGTAGTTGCAGGTGGAAGAGCACGCGCCGGCGACGCCGGCGCGTGCCTTCTCCGGCTTACGTCACGGGCCTGGAGGCGGTGGTGGGCTAACCTTGATTTCGGGTGTTGAGTGCCCGGCCATTCCACAGCAATACACATGATACAAATATTCATCATCTCGATCCGTGTCGCTCATCACGCGCAATCTGACGCATTCCCCGGGAGCCAGGGTGAGACTCTCGTCAGCAAAAAGCGCGCGTTCTTCGAACACAATCGAGATATTGCAGTTCGTGGTGTTGTTGCAAAACTCGACGAAGTGCCCCGGCCACGTCTCCGCCAGCGAGGGGGATACCTCGCAGGTAGCGTCGATAGTGACGGTGGTGGTGTTGACCGTGGGGATTTTCTTGAACGGAATGTCTCGCATTTCTTCGATTGTCCTAAAATTAGTCGTTGCTTCGTGACAACCTAGCGTCATTCCGAATATCAAGATGACGACAACAAGGACGACAGTTGTCGCCGGGCGTTTAGAGTACACGAGGGGCCTCCTTTGTTCCGCCGGACGATGATTCGTCCGGCAACGCGCGAACCGTATCAATTGCGATTGACCGCCGTCGCGGCGTCGGCGGAGTCGCTGCGGTGTGTCATATCTTGGAATATGGGATCCTTAAGAAGATCGGCGAGTAGCGGAGCGCCGCGAATGATCTGCAGTGAGTAGCCGTGTCTGACCGCGTTCCCCAAGTAGCGCAGCGCAAGCCCGCGTTGGCCCATCTTTTCGTATGCGCTTCCCACACTGTACATGACGTGCGCGTCTGTGTTCGCCAGGTCTCCTGCGCGCGCGATAGTGGCTTGCGTCATCGCCGAATCGTCCGACATGGAGTAGTAGTCGATGAGGAGTGCGGTTAGACGCGCGTCGCCGGGCTGGGCGGCGAGCGCCGCTTCCGCGTTGCGAATCGCCTTCCCGTAAACGACTCGCGAACGCTCTCGCCCGTCCTCGACCCAATACAACGCGCTTGCCAGGTTGCCCCAGGTATCGCAGTCACTCGTGTCGCAATACTGCAATGCGAGCTCGAAGTAATGCGCCGACTCCTTGTACTTGCCGTCGAAGTACAAGGTTGTGGCGATGTTGTTACAAGGGTCGCAGGCCGGTTGGATCTGGAAGGCCTCCACGAAACACGCGCGCGCGCGCGTCCAATCGTCGCGCCGATAGTAAACGGCACCCAAGCTCGACTGCGTCCACGCATCGCGCGGCGCAAGTCGTAACGCATGTGACCACTCGGTTTCGGCGTCGTCGAGTCGATCCTGCAAAAAGTAGAAGTAGCCGAGCTCCCGGTGCGAAGCCCAATAGTCGGGCTTGACGTTCGCGAGCGCCCGATAGACACCTTCCGCCTCTTCGAGGCGCGACTGCGCCGCGTATATACTCGCGAGTGATCGCGTGGCGGAGTGATTGCCTGGGTCGAGAGCAAGCGCGGATCGATACGCGGATGCGGCCGAATCGACGTCGCCGCCGGCCTGCCAAGCGTCGCCGCTCAACACGGCACCGAGCGCGAAAGAATTGTCGAGCGCGGCGATGGTGCGCGCGCGCTCAGCTGCTCTTTGCAAAGAAACGTCGCTCTTGTTGTGCCGGTACAGAGCCATGTGCGCGACCCCGGACGCCCACGCTCCGGCAACGAACTTCGAGTCATCGTTTACGCATGAATCGAGAAGCGCGACGGTATGCTCCAGTGCGGCTGAGTCACCCTTGAATACGTTTCGGCCGGCGCCGATCAGGTACCGTATCGACGCCGAGCCGTTCTCGGTTTCCAGTGACCTTGGTACCGCGTCGTCGCGTGCACCCACCAAACGCGCGAGAGCGGTGTCGAGATTCGGCAACAGCGCCCCCGCCGCGGCCCGGTCGACACGAACACGCTCCGTGCGGAGCAGGTCGTGGCTGTCCGCGTCGCGCAGCTCGAGCGTCAGTTGTTGGCCGTCGCCGAAGCGCTGCACTTCGCCCATCACGATGCGGTTGACGCCGAAGCTGGGACCCGCGTCGAAGGGGTCGGGGAGATCGGCATGGGCGATGTTCGCGTAGGGAACCGTCCACAAAGCTCCCGCGTCCGTTTGGATGGCGTCCAACG
>JAICFA010000123.1 GCA_025923935.1 Candidatus Krumholzibacteriia bacterium | reverse complement strand
CTCGTCACCGAGTGGAACGAGTTCCGCGAGCTCGACTTTGCACGCTTGAAAAAGCAGATGCGCGGCAACGTCTTCGTCGACTGCCGCAACGTGTACGCGCCGGCGCGCGTGGAAGGCGAAGGTTTCGTGTACGAGTCGTTTGGAAGGGGACGCGCGCAATGAGCTTCACATCCATCTTGGTCACCGGCGGCGCCGGCTTCATCGGGTCCAACTTCGTGCGCATGATGGCGCGCGAGCATCCAGATACGAAGATTACCGTGCTCGATTCGCTCACCTACGCCGGGAATCTCGAAAATATCTCGGACTTGATCGACGCCGGGCGCGTCCGCTTTGTAAAAGGCGACATCCGCGATCCCATCGCCGTGCGCGCCGCGATGAGCGGTGCGGAGGTCGTGTTCAACTTCGCTGCCGAGACCCACGTCGACCGCTCCATCGAAGAGGCCGCGAGCTTCATCGAGACCGACGTGCAAGGGACCTACAATCTCCTCAACTTCGCGCGCGAGCTCAAAGTCGCGCGCTACGTGCAAATCTCGACCGACGAAGTGTACGGCTCCAGCGACGGCACCGACTTCGACGAAGAGTCGCCGCTCAAGCCCGGCAATCCCTACAGCGCGAGCAAGTGCGGCGGCGATCTGATGTGCCTCGCCTTCGCCAACACCTATAAGGTGCCCGTCGTCATCACGCGCAGCTCGAACAACTTCGGTCCCTACCAGCATGTCGAAAAGTTCATCCCGCTCTTCACCACCAATGCGATGGAAGGGAAGGACCTCCCGCTTTACGGCGACGGCATGCACCAGCGCGACTGGATCTACGTCGAAGACAACTGCCGCGCCATCGCGCTGGTGGCGGAGAAGGGGAAAACCGGCGAGGTCTACAACATCGCAGTGGGAAATTCGCAGCCCAATCTACGCGTGGCCGAGCTGATCCTCAAGCACGTAGGTAAAACCGACTCGCGCATCGTCTTCATCGAGGACCGCAAGGGCCACGACCGCATGTACAAGCTCAAGGCGGAAAAAGTCCGCAAGCTCGGCTGGCAGCCGCGCACGGATTTTGCTGACGCCATGGAGCAAACCGTGAAATGGTATGTGCAGAACCGGGGCTGGTGGGAACGGGTGAAATCGGGAGCGTTCCGCGAATACTACGAGAAGCACTATAAGGACAAGCTGGCACGAGGAAAGGCGAAGTGACGTACACGCGGAACGCGATGGGCGACCGGAGCGCGATGGGCTCGCTCTCCGCTCATACGTCCTCGCGCGAGACATTTGGTACCGCGCTGCGGAAATCGCGTTCGAGCGACCCATCGCGCTCCGCTCTTAGATAGCCATGCCGAGAACCCCTCGCATACTTCTCGTCGCTGCTGCGCGACCCAATTTTATGAAGGTGGCGCCCGTCTGGCGTGCCCTCGACTCTCTCAAGAAGTTCCACATCACCCTCGTCCATACCGGGCAGCACTACGACGACAACATGTCGAAGGTCTTCTTCGACGACTTGAAGCTTCCGCGTCCCGATGTCCACATGGGAGTGGGCTCGGGGACGCACGCCGAGCAGACCGCGAAAGTGATGCTGGCCTTCGAGCCCGTCATGAAAGATGCCGACCCCGACTTGGTGGTCGTGGTGGGCGATGTCAATTCGACCATGGCGTGCACGCTCGTGTCGGTGAAGCTCGACGTTCCCGTGGCCCACATCGAAGCGGGTCTGCGCAGCTTCGACCGGCAGATGCCGGAAGAGATCAATCGTATGGTGACCGATATCTTGTGCGAATTGTTGTTCACCACCTCGCGCGACGCGGACGAGAACCTGGAGCGCGAAGGGGTGGACCCGAGCAAGGTTCACTTCGTGGGCAATGTGATGATCGACAGCCTCCGTTACTACGCGGCGGAAGCGGAGAAATCGACCATCTTGCAAACCCTGGGGCTCGGCAAGGGGTGCTACGGCCTGGTCACGTTGCACCGGCCCTCGAATGTCGACGACGCCTTCCAGTTGACGCGCATTGCGCAGGCCTTGAACGAGATCGCCGAGGAATGTCCGCTGATTTTTCCGGTTCATCCGCGCACGCGCAGTGTCATGGAGCGCGCGGGAATCGGGTTTAAGGGCGACGGTATGCGGCTTATCGACCCGGTGGGCTACCTGGACTTCATCCAGTTGATGCAGTATAGTAAAGTGGTCCTGACCGATTCCGGAGGTATCCAGGAAGAAACGACTGCTCTCGGAATCCCCTGTCTGACGATCCGCGAGAACACGGAACGTCCCATTACCGTCACTGAGGGAACCAATCGCCTGGTCGGAACCGACCCGGCGCGCATCGCCGCCGAAGCCATCACCGTGCTCCGGCAGGGCATTGCCAAGGCGCGAATTCCCGAGCTGTGGGACGGTAAGGCGGCCGAGCGGATCGCGCAGGTGATTGACCGGTTTCTCGAAGAGCAGTCGGAATGAGTCAACCAACCGCCTCCGCGTGGTCCTTCAAGCACACCCCCGTCGGCCAGAGCTTCGCCTGGAGCCTGGCCCTCTCGCTCCTTCCCGTCGTCGCGTCCTTCATCGTTTCGTGGATCATCGCGCGTTTCTCCGGCCCCGAAGTGTGGGGTGCGGTGTCGTGGGCGATGGCGTTCGCGACCCAAGTGCTCATCATCGCCAAGATGGGAATCGACTTGGGTGCCTCGCGCCTGGCCAGCGAATACGGCGTCGATCGCCCCGGTTCGCTGCGCGCACTGCTCAAGGCGGGCGCCGACATTCGCTTGCTTTTCACGCTGCCGACGGCAGTCCTCACCTTCATTCTCGCGCCGCAGATCGCGCATTGGTTTCACGAAGAAAGCATGGTGTGGCTGGTGCGCGTGTCAGCCGGGGTCATCTTCTGTGCGAGCGTTTACGAATTTCAGGAGCAGTTCTTGGTGGGCCTGAATCGCCACGCGACGGTGTCGCGCGTGCGCACGGTGATGCTCAGTTCGCGCTGCATCGCCACCGCCGGCATCGTGATCGCGGGTTTGGGGGCGTTCGCCATTCTGGCGGGCTACGTGGCCGCCTGGCTGGTGGGCATCGTCGCCTTCTCGCTGCTCCTCCGCCGCTATTTGCCGGCGCACGCGCCGGGCGAGCGCGACCACGCCGACATGCGGCGGCGCTTGCTCGCGATGAGCATTCCGCTCGCCATCAGCAGTGCCTCGGTCACGGTGTATTCGCAAGCCGACAAGCTGGTGTTGGGATACTTCGACAATCTACACGAAGTGGGGCAGTACTCGCTGGCGCGCGCGGTGATGGAGGTGTCGCTGTTTCCCGCCTTCGCGCTGGTGACCACCCTGCGTCCGGCGCTCGCGTCGCGCTTCACGCGCGGCGACACCGCGTCGTGCGCCCAGCTCATCAAAAGCTCACTGCGGTTGTCGCTGGTCGCGGGCGTGCTCTTCGGCTCCATCTTTGTCGCCATGGCGGTCCCGCTGCTCTCGCTGGTCTATTCCGACCAGTACCGCTATGCGGGCGAGCTGATGGTGTGGTTCTCCTGGATCGTGGTGATCCGGAGCCTGGGTGCAATGGTCCTGCCGGCCCTCCTGGCGGCGGAAAAAATCCGCACCTACGCGTGGCTCACGGGGGCCGCCGCGGTGCTCAATCTGGGCCTCAACCTGGTCCTCATCCCGCGCATGCACTCGCGCGGGGCCATCATCGCAACCCTCGTGTCCTACGGGCTGTTGCTGGTGTTTGGACTTCGCGAAGTTTTCGGGACATTTGGGGTTCGTGTGAGCCCTCGTGCGGTCGGGGCGGGAATACGCACACTTCTTGCAGGTACGCTGGTCGCCGCGACACTGTGGGTGGTCATCCGCCAGCTGGACGAACCGCTGGGGGTGTGGACCCTTGCCCTGGCCGCGGCCCACGTTTTGTTGTACTGCCTGCTCGTTTGGGCCTTCCGTGTGATGGGGCCCGCAGACATACGCCCCATGGTCGGCAGTTTATTGAAATTGAAGGGATAATAGGACTCAATCGCCAATTGACACGTTTGCAGGCGTAGACCTACCCTCAAGGGCGCGATTTTCACGACCCGGAGCGCGGTCACGCGGCAGCAGGGTACGCAGCAGGAGGCAGTCCGTTGTTTGGCAGCTCCACGTGGCTCGGTGACATCTTGACGTTCCTGGCAGCTATCATCGTTAGCGTCGTCGCGACGCCCCTCATTCGCAAGTTCGCCGTCCGCTGGCGGTTGGGCGACAAGCCCAACGGGCGGAAGATCCATCCCGACGTCATCCCGCACCTGGGCGGGGTCGCCATTCTATTCGGGGTGCTGGCGGGCATCGCGTTTACCACCGCCGATAATATCCATGTCATCTTGAAGGCCCTGCCGGCGACCCTGCTGGTAGTGGGTCTGGGCCTCGTGGATGATACGCGCAATCTGGCCGCGCGCCCCAAACTCCTAGTCCAGATCGTGGCGGCGTGCCTGTTGGTATCGGCCGGATTTCGCCTCTTCACCGGGGTCGACGCCCTGGATTCGTTCGCCATTGCGGGCGGCCTGGTGTCGCTCGTCTTCATCATCGGCATGCTGAGCACCGTCAACTTGATCGACGGCCACGACGGCCTCGCGGCCGGCATCGCCCTCATCGCCTCGGCGGCTTTCGCCGCGATCGGTGCCATGGAAGGCGCCGACGGAGTCGTGGCCGGCTCGCTCGCCATCAGCGGCGCCTGCATCGGCTTTTTGATTTTCAATTTCCCGCCCGCGCGCATCTACATGGGCGACACCGGTGCCATGCTGCTCGGATTGACGCTGGCCCAGATCGCGTGCCTCATTACCATGCGCTCGCCCACCGCGAATACCTTCGCGGCGGTGATGCTGATCCTCGGCGTTCCCATTCTCGACACGCTGTTGGCGGTGGCACGGCGCATCGTGTTGCGCGCGCCCTTGTTCTCCGCCGACCACTTGCACATCCACCACGTGCTGCGCGACTCGGGACTCACTCCGCGCAAGACGCTGGCCGTCTTGTATGGACTGCAGCTGGTGCTCGCCGGCATCGGGATCGCCGCCGTGCGCGGCGGTGCGCTGCCGGTGATCGTCGGCTTCGGCGTGGTGACGGTCTCCTTCGTCGCGTTCTTACGCGCGATGATCGAGGGACGCGCGGCCCAGGTGCGCGCCGCCGACGCGGAAGCCGCGCAGGCGCTCGCGCGCCACGTCGCCGCGGCACCCCTCTCGTTCCAGTCGAGCTTCTCGACCAACTTGAACGAGCGCCGCAGCTCCGTCGGTCGTTAGTCGTTTCACGAAGTTCACCGCTGCGGGCGCGCTGCGGTGCCCGGCCACGTTGACCCGCCTCTAGGCCTGTGCTATCGTTTCCACGCTTGCCGATCGTACGCAGTGCACCCTTCCCGCTCGGATGGAATCGAGAGTGACGACCAAAACGACGTGCCGTATCGCGAGTGACGTCGATCTCCTTTCACGCACGCAGCTCGCCGAAGTCGTCAAGCACCTCGACGCGTACGGATCCAAGCACGCCATCGACTTCGTCACTCCCGAAGAACCCGAATCGCTGAAGTTGTTGCGCGCGAACCCCACCTCGCCCGAGCGCATGGCCGTGTTGATGAGCATGCTGCTCGACGGCGAGTGCGACGCACTCGTGCTGGACGCCGCCATGCTGTCGGCGAAGCTGCCCACCGGGTTGACCATCGGCGCACTCACGTCGCGCATCACGCCCTACGACGCGTTGATCTCGAACGACGATGCGATATTGGACGAGCTCAAGGAAAACGCCACCTTGGTCACCAGTTCCATGCGGCGCGAAGCCCAGCTGCGCTACTACCGTCCCGATCTGAAGATCGTCCGCATGCAGGGCAGCATCGACTCCATTCTGCAGAAGGTGAAGAACGCCAAAGTGGACTGCGCCGTCGTGGCCGCGGCCGACGTGGAGCGCTTGAGCAAGCAGGACCACGTGGCGGAGCTCTTGACCAACTCGGTATGTGTTCCGTGCGCCGGCCAGGGCGCGCTGGCGGTCCTGATTCGCTCCTCGGAAGAACAGTTCCGCGACACCGTCCAGTCCATCAACGATCCGTCCACCCACGGCATGCTGCGCGCCGAGTGGTCGTTCCTGGAGCACCTCGAGGTCGACCCGGCGGCACCCGTCGCCGTGCTGGCCAGCATCGAGGGCAAGGCACTCGAGCTGGAGGGCATGGTGGCCTATCCCGACGGCAGCGAGAAAATCCAGTGCATGGTCAAGGGGACCATCGGCAACGAAGAAGACCTCGGTCGCACCCTGGCCCTCGAGCTCTTGGACTCCGGCGGCCGCGAAGTCATCGACGAATTCCGCCTCTCTTCGTAAACTACCCCGCGTGATCGATCGCCGACTTATTCGGGATGAACCCGACCGCGTCCGCGCCGGCCTTGCTCGCCGTCATGCCGCTGTGGACATCGAGGGGTTGATCGCGCTCGATCATGAGCACCTGAAGAATTTGCAGCTCTCCGAAAAGCTCAAACACGAACGCAACGTCGCCTCGGAAGAAATCGGCAAGCGCAAGGCCCAGGGCGAAGACATCGCTCCCTTGCACGCGGCCATGAAGGAGACGTCGGCCACCATCAAGACGCTGGAAGCGCGCAACAAAGAGATCGAAGAGCAGCTCGACGCGCTCTTGCTCACCGTCCCCAATCTCCCGCACGCGACCACGCCCGACGGCGCCGACAGCGCCGCCAACGTCGTGGTGCGCAGCGTCGGCGCGGCCAAGAAGCCCTTCGACGACGTCTTGCCGCACTGGGAGATCGGCGAGAAGCTCGGGATTCTGGACTTGGAAGGCGGACGGCGCGTGAGCGGCCGCGGCTTCATCGTGTTTCGCGGCGACGGGGCCCTCTTGTGCCGCGCGCTCATTCAATTGATGCTGGATGTGCACATCGCGCAAGGGTACGACGAGGTCGCGGTCCCATTCCTCGTCCACCGCGCGTCCATGACCGGCACCGGACAGCTCCCGAAATTCGAAGAGGACATGTACCAAGTGCCCGCGGACGAGCTGTTCTTGATCCCGACCGCCGAGGTACCCATTACCAACCTCCACCGCGAATCCGTCCTGGAAAAAGAAAAGCTCCCCATCAAGTACGTGGGCTATACGCCCTGCTTTCGTCGCGAAGCGGGGAGCCACGGCGCCGACACGCGCGGCCTTCTGCGCGTGCACCAGTTCGACAAAGTCGAGATGGTGAAGTTCGTGCACCCAGACAGTTCCTACGACGAGCTCGAGACGTTGGTCAACGACGCCACCGCGGTCATCGAAGCGCTCGAGCTGCCGTACCGCGTGGTGGCGCTGTCGTCCGGCGACCTCGGGTTCGCCGCCGCCAAGTGCTACGACCTGGAAACCTACGCGCCCGGCGTCGACAAGTGGCTGGAAGTGTCGTCGTGCAGCAACTTCGAAGATTTTCAAGCACGGCGCGCGGAGATTCGACTCAAGAAGAGCGAAGGAGAAAAGCACAAGTTCGTGCACACCCTGAACGGCTCCGGCCTGGCGCTCCCACGCGTGGTGGCGTCGATCCTCGAGGTGCACCAAACTCCGACCGGACGCGTTCGCATCCCCCCCGGATTGCGACCCTACATGCGCGGTAAGGAGTA
Organism: Candidatus Krumholzibacteriia bacterium; assembly: GCA_025923935.1. GTDB lineage: Bacteria > Krumholzibacteriota > Krumholzibacteriia > WVZY01 > JAKEHA01 > JAKEHA01. Next base: position 1,140 of record JAICFA010000123.1, on the reverse strand, counting down.
CTTGGGCTGACGAATGGCGTCGGCGCCCAGCGGCAGCATTCGATTTTGGCTGAAGGGATACCTGTTCCTCGGCGTGGCCGTCCTCACTTTGGCCATGCTGATCTATTCCAACCATCTCATCGCGCGCATGCGCGAAAACTCGGAGGCGACCAGCCGCCTGTTTTCGCGCTACATGGGCACCGTCATCTTCGAAGTGACCGAAGAAGGCCGCATGGCCGACCTGCGCGAAGTGATCAACGAGAGCGACCTGCCCATCATCATTACCGTCGCCGACGGTGTGCCCATTCTATGGAGTAACGTGCCCGTCGCGGAGCGCACCGCCGCCGACCTCGACATGTTGGAGTTCGTCGACGTCGACAATCCGCCCAACGAAAAATTTCGCAAGCTGGTGAAGCTCTATCGCGAGTTCGATAAGACCAACGCGCCCATTCCCATTCGCGTCGTCGGCGCCGACGAGCCGTCCGGCTGGGTGCACTGGGGGCAGTCGCCGTTGCAGCGCGAGCTGCGCTACATGCCGTTTGTACTGCTGGGAATTTTCCTCATCTTCATGGCCGTCGCGATTCAAGGTCTGCGCTATCTGAAATTGAGCGAGCAACGCTCCATCTGGGTCGGACTCGCCAAGGAGACCGCGCACCAACTCGGTACGCCGCTCTCCGCGATGCTCGGCTGGATGCAGGTGATTCGCGACCGCGCCACTGAAAAAGGCTACGACGACATTCGCTCGTCCGTGGACGAGATGGAGGTCGACCTCGCCCGTCTGAACAAAGTGACCGAACGCTTCAGCAAGATCGGCTCGACACCCGAGCTGGTGGCGACCGATCTGCAGCCCGTGCTCGAGCGCACCGTGGAGTATTTCGAAAAACGGCTCCCCAGTTTGCGCTCGAAGTCGGTCATCGCGCTCACGTACGACGCGACCCTGCCCATTCGTGGCAACGAAGGCCTGTTGGAATGGGTCTTCGAGAATCTGATCAAGAACGCCATCGATGCACTCGGCGAATCCGGCGGACACATCGACATCAAAGCCACCGACGATTCATCCAAGCGCTACGTCGACGTCACCGTCCACGACACCGGCCGCGGTATTCCCGGCGCACTGCGCGACGACGTCTTCCGCCCCGGCTTCACCACCAAGCGCCGCGG
>JAICFA010000122.1 GCA_025923935.1 Candidatus Krumholzibacteriia bacterium | reverse complement strand
CTTGTCCCACACTTCGCGCGTGATGGGCAAATCGCTCTTCAAGAGCTCGTTCATGCGCGCTTCGATGCGCGCCAAGTCGTCGGGGGTGAACGGCTGCTCGACTTCGAAGTCGTAATAGAAGCCCTCGTCGATGGGCGGGCCGATGGCGAATTTCGCGTTCGGAAAAAGCTCCTGCACCGCGTGTGCCATCACGTGCGCCGCCGTGTGGCGCAGGAGATACAGGCTTTGCTCGTCGTTATCGCGAAGCGGACGCAGGGTCCCTTCGCCGGCGACGTTTTGGTAAACGTCGCGCAGTTGTCCGCCGAACAACACGCCGACGGTGTCGCCCTTCGCGCGCTCGCCCAGAAGGGCGACGACGTCGGCGACCGGAACTTCGGCCTGTTCGAAGGAACGGTTGGATCCGTCGGGCAATGTTACGCGAACCATCGCTGCGGCTCTTTCCACGTGACTGCGGGATCGAGATGATGGTGGGCGATAGAGGATTTGAACCTCTGACCTTCTGCGTGTCGAGCAGACGCTCTAGCCAACTGAGCTAATCGCCCTGGTTCTGACAATCGAGACCACGGAGGTTAAGTCTGTAAACCCATGACGGTCAAGGGAAAAGCTCGTGAGCGCGGCGTAGAAAAAGCGAGGAGATGCCCTCGACCCACCACGACGGCGCGACTCGTTTGGACGCGCCTCGCAAAAGACCGATTCCGGCATCTCCGTCGCGTTTCGAACTCAGTCCCAGCTACTTCTTCTGATCTTCGTCGATAACCTCGTACTCCGCCTCCGCGACTCCACCCGGTCCTCCCTGTTCACCGCCCCCGGCGCCGCCACTCGACGGCTCCGGCTCCGGCGCTGCGGCCCCGCCCGCGGACGACGCTTGCTGGTACATGCGCTGTGCGACCTCTTGCCAGGTCGCGTTCAGCGTGTCGGTCGCCGATTTGATCTCGACGGCGTTGCCGCCCTTCATGGCGGTCTTCACCGCCTCCACACCGTCCTCGAGGCGCTTCACGTCGGCCGCGTCCAGACGATCCTTGTATTCCGTGATGTTCTTCTCCGTCTGGTAGACGAGCGTGTCGGCCGCGTTGCGCGCATCGATCTCTTCGCGCTTCTTCTTGTCCTCGTTGCGGTATTCGTCGGCGTCCTTGACCATGCGCTCGATCTCCGCCTCGCTCAAACCGCTCGACGCCTTGATGACGATCTTCTGCTCCTTACCCGTGGCCTTGTCCTTCGCGGTCACATGCAAGATGCCGTCGGCGTCGATATCAAAGGTCACTTCGATCTGCGGCATGCCGCGCGGTGCGGGTGGAATCCCCGCCAGCTGAAAGCGCCCGATGGTCTTGTTGTCCGAAGCCATCTCGCGCTCGCCTTGCAGGACGTGAATGTCCACCGCGGTCTGACTATCGGCCGCGGTCGAGAATATCTCGCTCTTGCGCGTCGGGATCGTGGTGTTGCGCTCGATGAGCCTGGTCATGACACCGCCCAGCGTCTCGATGCCGAGCGAGAGCGGTGTTACGTCGAGCAAGAGCACGTCGCGCACGTCGCCGCCCAGCACACCGGCCTGAATGGCCGCACCGATGGCCACCACTTCGTCGGGGTTGATGCCCTTGTGCGGCTCTTTGCCGAACAGGTCCTTCACCTTGCGCTGCGCCATGGGAATGCGTGTCGAGCCGCCCACCAAGATCACTTCGTCGATGTCGGCAGCGGTGAGCCCCGCGTCCGCGAGCGCGCGCTTGCACGGTTCGACCGTGCGGTCCACGAGCGCTTCGATCAGCTGCTCGAGCTTGGCGCGGGTGAGCTTTACGTTCAAATGCTTCGGACCGCTGGCGTCGGCGGTGATGAAGGGCAAGTTGATGTCGGTCTGCATCGCTGTCGAAAGCTCCATCTTAGCGCGCTCGGCCGCCTCCTTGAGGCGCTGCAACGCGATGGGATCCTTCGAGAGATCGATGCCCTGCTCCTTCTTGAATTCGTCCACCAGCCATTCGATGACGCGATGGTCGAAGTCGTCGCCGCCCAGGTGGGTGTCACCGTTGGTCGCCTTGACCTCAAACACACCCTCGCCCAAATCGAGAATGCTGATGTCGAACGTGCCGCCACCCAAGTCGTAAACCGAGATGGTCTCGTCTTTCTTCTTATCGAGCCCGTAGGCGAGTGCCGCGGCGGTGGGCTCGTTGATGATGCGCTTGACGTTGAGGCCGGCGATCTTGCCGGCATCCTTGGTGGCTTGCCGTTGACTGTCGTTGAAGTACGCAGGAACGGTGATCACCGCGTCGGTAACAGGCTCGCCGAGGTAGGATTCCGCCGCACTCTTCAAGTATTGCAGCACCATGGCTGAGATCTCTTGCGGCGAGTATTTCTGCCCCGCGATCTCCACCAAGACCCCGCCGTCGGGAGCTTCGGTGACCTTGTACGGGATCATCTTGATCTCTTGCTGCACCTCGGAAAACTTGCGCCCGATGAAGCGCTTGATCGAGAACACCGTATTTTGCGGATTGGTGATCGCCTGCCGCTTGGCCAACTGGCCGACGAGTCGCTCGCCGTCCTTGGTGATGGCCACCACCGACGGTGTCGTGCGCGCGCCGTCCGGATTGGGGATGACCTTGGGCTCGCCGCCTTCGATGATGGCGACGCACGAGTTGGTGGTGCCGAGGTCGATACCGATTGTCTTCGCCATGATTTCCCTTCTTGGAATGTCTCTACGTATTAAAGAGAACTTCGCTCAATGAAAGCTAGTAACTATATAACAAGCGCCATGCCACCGCGCCGTGTATCGCAACATACGTAACGACAATAAGTTGAAACAACCGGAGCGCGCCCAGGGAGAGTTCTTCGGAATCGCGTGCGCCAGCGTGGCGCGAAAGACTGTCGTGCTGTCAGCTTTTGCCTTTGTTACGCCCCAGCAACGACATGAGCAGGGCGAGTCCCACGCCGAAGTCGGGCTCGTCCGTGCTCTCGGTTGTCGCCGTCTCGTCGCCGAGCCGAAACCGAGGCTGGTCGTCCTCGACGCAGACCGTGAGCCGGGCCCAGCGTGAATCGCCCACTTCTACCCCGCGCGCGACACACGCCCGCACGAAGCCGGCCCATGCCGCGATGTAGCCCGGATCCAGCGGGTCGGGGGTGGCGGAAAGGTCGAGTCGCGACGATGCAATCGCACCGTTCACGATGGCGACGAAGCGCCGGTCATCCATGGGGGCGGCCATAACTGGTGAATAACTACAACGAAACAAAACGGTTGACAACGCTTCTCAGGGTCGTCTAGATTCATGTTCGCAGAAAGCCTAGCGTAGGGACGTTCTTGCCCCAGTACCTACTCGACCTTTTTGTGGTAAGAGGATCCGTCCTCTAGCACCGTCCAAAAAGGAACCCCTGACACCCCTTACGCAGGCTTTCTGCTTTTTTGTTCCCGACTTCCGCGCTTCCCTTCCCACATTCCGTTCAGTTCGGCCAGTAGCGACTCACGCGTGTTCAGTTGCGGCTGATCCATCACGCGCTCGAGCAGTGCCTCCAACACACGGCCGATGGCGGGACCGGGGTTCATTCCGGTTGCTTCCATTACGTCACGTCCATCAATGGCCAAGTCATGGACAGTGAGTACCGCCCGCGCCCGTCGCTCCGCATCGATGCGCGAGCGCAACTCCGCCAGGCTGGATAGTTCGGCGTGGAGATCACGCGACCGGCTGTCGGCGGCACGCAGCTCGAGTAAATCCTCCAACGCGTCGTCGCCGATGCGCCGCATGAAGCGTCGCACCGTAGCTCCTTTCCACGCTGGCTCGTAATGGTACATGTGCTCGCGCACCACGTGGCGGCAGCGGGCAATGAACTCGCGTGAATATCGCAGCCGCTCGAGCACACGCTGCGCGAGCGCCGCGCTCACGATTTCATGGCCGTAAAACACTACGCGCGACGCGCCCTCTTCGTGCAGCACCTGGCGGGTGTCGACCTTGCCCAAATCGTGAAGCAGTGCCGCCCAGCGGACTAGCAATGATCCTTGCGGCGCGGCGTCGCACGACTTCAGCGAATGCCAATAGACGTCGTCGGGGTGGTATTCGTTCTGCTCCACTCCGGCGCACCGCTCCAACTCGGGAAGCCACGCGGCCAGCGATCCGGTTTCGTGTAGCAAGTCGAGCATCCGGCTGGGCCGCTCGCACTGCAGCATCGTCTTGGTGAGCTCGTCCTGCACGCGCTCGGCGCTCACGGTCGACACCAGCCCCGCGGCCGCAGTCATGGAGGCGCGCGTACCGCTCTCCACGGTCAGGTCGAAGCGCGCCGCAAAGCGCGCGCCCCGCAGCACACGCAGCGGATCTTCGACGAAGGCCCGCGCAAAGATCATACGGAGCACACCGCCGGCGATGTCGCCGCTCCCATTCCACGGGTCCACCAATTCCCCGCCCGGCATCCGCTCGGCGATGGCGTTCATGGTGAAGTCGCGGCGGCCGAGATCGGCCTCCACCGGAAGCGTCCAGTCGAAGCGCACGTCGAAATCGCGGTGCCCGGTCCCGGTGGAAGTTTCCGTACGCGGAAATGCGATGTCGACGACGGGTCCATCATCGCGCGGCTTGAATTTGTACACCCCGAACGCCTTGCCCACGCGCGACCACGCGCCGTGGTGCTCGAGTATGGCTTCGAGCGTTTCCGGGCGAATGGCGCGTACCAGGTAGTCGGTGTCGGCGACGTCTCGAACCCCGAGCAAGCGGTCTCGTACCGAGCCGCCCACGCGGAACAGCTCTCCCGCCGCGACGACTTCCGCCTGCCAGGGTGCGAGCGTCATGTCGCTTCCTGGGCGGCGCGCCAGCGTGTGGGATAACGCACCCACAGCGCCAAGCCGACCAGTGCTGTGAGGTAGGTTCCGACCAGCAGGTATGCGATCGAGAATCCGACGGCTTGCGCGCTGTCGAGTCCCACGATCGAGAAAAAGTAGATGACGGTGGCCTCGCGTGTCCCCAGCCCCGAGACCGTGAACGGAATCAGCTCGACCAAGGTCACGATGGGCATGATCAGCACGAGGTATTTCCAGTCGACCGGAATGGCGAGCGTGCGCGCGATGTGAATCGCGAGCGCGAAGATCAGCGCCCACCCGGCCAAGGTCAAGAGCGTCATGGTCAGTGCGCGCCGCTTGCTGGAATTAAACGCGCGCAGCGCGTCGTAGAAAGTGTTGAAGCCCGCACTCATCGATCCGCGATGGCGCGGCGGCGTCAACAGCGACACCACCGGCTTCAAGAGGACGCGCATGGCGCGGCGGTGCGTCATGAGGGCAGCCGCCGCCGCGATGAACACCGCACCGGCAACGAACAGCGACACCGAGGGGATCGCGATATAACGGTGCGAAAACACCAGGGCACTCACCACCCCGGTCACCAGCACGAAGCCCAAGTCCCATAGGCGATCGAGGAACACCGTGAGGAAGCACTCACCCAGGGGACGGCCGGTGTCGTTGCGCAGGTAAACAGCGCGCAGTGCGTCCCCCGCCTTGGCGGGGGTGACGGCCGAGGCAAAGAAGCCGATCAGCCAGATCTGGGTCGCGCGCCATAGGCTGTAGCGGATTCCCACCGCGTTGGCCACGTATTGCCAGCGAAGTCCGCGAACGACGGCGATGGCGGCCAGGATGACGGGAGCCAACGCCAGCTTCACCGGGTCGGCCTGGGTCAGCACCGCGGCGATACGCCCGGGGCCGGCGCGCTGCACCACGACCACGAAGACGGCCAGCCCAAAGAGGGGCATGAGCCACGGCAACAAACGCTTGATGGAATCGCGATGACGCATGAGTTCGCCTTAACCGGGGCTTGAACCGAGGGCCAAGCACCCTTATAATACTCCAATCTTAGTATCCGAGGAGCCTACACGTGAAGCACGATAAGGTGACCATCAAGATACCGCGACCGCTGTACACCAAGGTGCAGCAATTGATCGACGAGTCGGGATTCAATTCGCCCACCGACTTCATCGTCTATGTGCTGCGTGACGTTTTGAGCGAGCGCGGTGTCGCCGAGAACGACCGTTTGTCGCCCGACGAGCTCGCTGCAATCAAGCAGAAACTGCGCCGCCTCGGTTATCTCGACTGACTTCGTCCCCCGAAGGAGGACCATTGCGATGATAACGCCGCACGGCGGGACTCTCGTCTCGCGCATCGTGCCCGCCGATGAGCGCCACGCGTTCGCAGAATACGCGTCGACGCTGCCCGTTTTCGACCTCAATGCGCGCGAGGCATCCGATCTGTTGTTGATCGCGATCGGTGCCATGAGCCCACTGGAAGGTTTCATGCGCCGCGATGAATACGAAGCCGTGCTCGATCGCATGCGCCTTCCGTCCGGAGTGCCGTGGTCGCTGCCCCTTACCCTGGCCGCACCGAAAGCGGCGCTGCGCGGACTGCGCGCGCCCTTCGCCGCCGCATTGCGAAGCGACGGCCGTATCGTGGGCGTCATTCTGGTCGAAGATGTGTACGCGCCCGACAAGACGCGCGAGGCGCGCGCGGCACTCGGTACCGACGACGACAAGCACCCCGGCGTTCAGTATCTCAAATCTACCGGCGACGTGTATCTCGGCGGCAAAGTGTGGATGATCGAGCGCTCCAAAGCAGGGGCGTTCGAAGCGCACGAGCGCGACCCGCACGAGACGCGCGCGCTGTTCGCCGAAAAGAAATGGCACCGCGTGTGCGCCTTTCAGACACGCAATCCCATCCACCGCGCGCACGAGTATTTGATCAAGTGCGCACTGGAAACCATGGATGGCTTCCTCATCCACCCCGCCATGGGCGAGACCAAGTCGGACGACGTGCCAGCGGTGGCACGCATGGAGTGCTACCTGGCACTCACGCAACACTACTTTCCCGCGAGCCACGTGTCCTTGTCGGTGTTTCCCTACGCCATGCGCTACGCGGGGCCGAAAGAAGCCATTCTGCACGCGCTCCTGCGCAAGAACTACGGCTGCAGCCACTTCATCGTCGGACGCGATCACGCCGGCGTGGGTAATTACTACGGCACCTACGACGCGCAGCGCATCTTCTCGCAGTTCGAACCGGGCGAGCTCGGCATCACGCCGGTCTTCTTCGAGCATTCGTTCTACTGCCAGCGCTGCGGCGGCATGGCATCGGAGAAGACGTGCCCGCATCCGGCCACCGACCGCGTCACCCTCTCCGGAACCAAGGTGCGCGAAATGTTGACGGCGGGAAGCCCGCTGCCGGAGGAATTCACGCGGCGCGAAGTGTCGGACATCTTGGAACGCTACTACGCCGGAGCGAAGTCTGCATGACGCGCAAGCTGGTCGTGATCGGGCTCGACTGCGTCACCCCCGAGCTGTTGTTCGGGCCGTGGCTCGATGAGATGCCCAACGTCCGCCGCTTGATGGCGGACGGCCTGCACGGCCGCCTGCAATCCACCATACCGCCCATCACCGTACCGGCGTGGATGTCGATGATGACGTCGCACGATCCGGGCACCTTGGGCGTGTACGGCTTTCGCAATCGTAAGTCGTACGAGTACGACGACACCTACACGGTGAACGCATCGCACGTATCGGCCAAGACGGTGTGGAACATCCTCTCGGTGAACCGCAAACGCTCGCTCGTCATGGGAGTCCCGTTGACCTATCCGCCCAAGCCGCTGAACGGTGCCTTGGTGGGATGCTTCCTCACTCCCGACAAGTCGGCGACGTTTACCTATCCCCCCGAGCTGCAAACGCGCCTCGATGCGCTCGCCGGCGGTGAGTATCTCATCGACGTGAAGGACTTTCGCAACGACCGCCGCGACGAAACCTTGGCACAGATACGCGTCATGACCGAGCGCCGCTTCCGGGCGTTTCGCGCGCTGTTGCGCGAGGACGACTGGGACTTCTCCATGATGGTGGAGATGGGGCCGGACCGCATTCACCACGCGTTTTGGCGCTTCATCGATCCGGGTCATCGCCTGTATGAGCGCGGCAACGAGTTCGAAAACGTGGTGCGCGAATATTACCTCGAGATGGACGCGGAAATCGGCCGCACGGTGGACGCACTTCCCGCCGACACCTCGGTCATCGTCGTGTCCGACCACGGGGCCAAACGCATGGTGGGGGCCATCGCCATCAACGAGTTCTTGATGCGCGAGGGATATCTGACCCTCAAGTCGGCGCCCACCAAGCCGACACGGCTCACCGCCGACATGGTCGACTGGAGCCGCACGCTGGCGTGGGGCGACGGCGGATATTACGCCCGGGTGTTCTTGAACATCGCGGGACGCGAGCCCAACGGACAGATTCCCGCGGCCGACGTGGCGCGCGTTCGCGGCGAGCTCAAGCAAAAGTTGGAGTCACTCGGCGACGAGCACGGCAAGTCGATCGGCACGCGTGCGCTTTATCCGGAAGAGGTGTACCGCGAGTGCCGCGGCATTCCGCCCGACTTGATCGTGTATCTCGGCGACCTGGACTGGCGCAGCGCGGGCACGGTCGGCAACGGCAGCGTGCACTTGTTCGAGAACGACACCGGGCCGGACGACGCGAATCACGCGCCCGAAGGCATTTTCATATGGCACAATCGCGGGAAGCCGGCGTCGCGCTCGACCGAGCGCGTCTCGATCTACGACGTGGCGCCTTCGATCTTGGATTTCTATTCGATCGCAGCACCCGCCGACATGATCGGGCGACCTTTATAGAATGGCAGCGCAATCTTCACACGGAGGCTACATGAAAGGATTCACACTGTGGTTCACCGGGCTTCCCTCCTCGGGCAAGTCCACGCTGGCGCGGCGCGTCGAAGAGGTCTT
>JAICFA010000121.1 GCA_025923935.1 Candidatus Krumholzibacteriia bacterium | reverse complement strand
TCAAACGGGCGCGCAAACGCGCACCGGTCCACCGAGACACAAGAATTCATTCAACGCAAAGGCGACTCGAAAGAGACCCTATGAGTGATCATCAGAATCTGTTCGCAATGGCAACGGCCCAGTTCACCAAGGCCGCCGACTTGATCAACCTGAACCCCATGGTTCGAACCATCCTGTCGGAGCCCCAGAACGAGATCATCGTCAACTTTCCGGTGACGATGGACGACGGCAGCCACCGCCTCTTCAAGGGGTATCGCATCCAGCACAACAACACCCACGGTCCCTATAAGGGAGGTATCCGGTTCCACGAGTCGGTGAACCTGTCCGAGGTGAAGGCGCTGGCGGCGTGGATGACCTGGAAGTCGGCGCTGATGGGGATTCCGTTCGGCGGCGCCAAGGGCGGCGTGAGCTTCAACCCGCGCAACTTCTCACCCGCCGAGATTCAGCGCATCACCCGCCGTTTCACCTATGCCCTCGGCAACAATATCGGTCCCGAATACGACATTCCGGCTCCGGACGTCGGCACGGGTGCGCGCGAGATGGTGTGGATGATGGACACCTACATGCAGATGTTCAATGCGTCCGAGCGTAATCAGACCCGACGCGTCGTCACCGGTAAGAGTCTCCTCAACGGCGGCAGCCTGGGACGCGACAAAGCCACCGGCCAGGGCCTGGTGTTCTGCTTCGACGTATGGTCGCAGCACGCCGGCTTCCCCATCAAAGGGTCGACGTTCTTTGTGCAGGGCTTTGGTAATGTAGGCTCGCACGCCGCGCGCATCATGCAGGCGCGCGGGTCGCGTATGCTGGCGGCGAGCGATCACACCGGTGCCATCGGCAATGCGGACGGCATCGACGCGCACGATCTGGCGGCGTACGTGGCACAGAAGGGTGGCGTGAAGGGCTATGCGCGCGCCAAGGAGATCCAGCAGACCGAGTTCTATCACACCAAGGCGGACATCTTCATTCCGGCCGCGCTGGAGTGCACCGTCACCATCGACAACGAAGCGCTCATTCAGGCCAAGTACGTGGTGGAAGGTGCTAACGGCCCCACCACCCCGGAAGCCGAAGCCAAGCTGGCGGCGCGCGGCATCACCGTGATTCCCGACATTCTCGCCAACTCGGGCGGCGTCACCGTGAGCTACTTCGAGTGGGTGCAGAACAAGAACAGCGAGCTGTGGGACCTCGAGAAGGTGGACGAAGAGCTCAACATCATGATGACGCGCTCCACCGAGGGCGTCATCGAGGAAATGAAGTCGCGCAAGTGCGATCCGCGCACCGCGGCCATGTGCCTCGCGGTCGGCCGCCTCGAGAAGATCTACATGGAGCGGGGTATCTTCCCCTGATCGTCACTGCGGTGTCGCGACCGCGCCGCCGATGGCTTCCAAGCTGCGGCGCGCGCGGTCGACGGCGTCGAGCTTCCACGTCGCATCCTCCCACAGCGCCAGGAACTCCTGGTACCCGGCTTGCGCCGCGGCACGGTTGCCGCGCGCCAGCTCCGCCTCGGCCAGATAGAAAAGCGCCTGCACGAACACCACCGGGTCACCGTGATACGGGAATTCCACGCCGTACAAGCGCCGGCGAGAATCGCTGAACGCCGCCGCTGCACCCTCCGCATCCCCCACGTCGAAGGCCGCGAGCGCGGATAGGAACGCGCGCCGCTCGGTGGACGCGGCTGCAATCGACGGCGCCTTCTTCTCCTCCTCTTTCAGCAGGGTCGACGCCTCGCGGTTGCGCTGCTCGGCGATCTCGACGCGTGCACGCAAATCGACCAAATCGATGCCGAGGCGGCGCGCCCACAACAACCATTCCCTCTCCGACGCCAAACGGGCGAGCGCGTCGTGGGCCGGTGCGGCCTGTCCGCGCGCCAAAGCGACGCGCGCCTTGGCCAGTGCGACCGGTACGTCGCCGAATCCCGTGAGCCAACGCTCGACCACGCCCTCGGCGGCGTCCGCCTGCCCCAGCTCGCACAGGTACTCGATGTGACGAAACGCGAGGCCCAGCCCGCGCTGGGTGGCACCGGTGAGCATCGAGTGGCGCGTGGATTCGTCGAGCTCGGAGACGGCCGCGTCGAAGTCGCCGGTGAGAAACCCCACGAACGCCATGCCTTCGTGGCCGATCGAGCGCAGCGTCTCGGCGTCGAACAACAACAGCTTCTCGAAGCTCACCCGCGCCGACTCGAAGTCTCCCGCGTCGGCGTAGAGGCACGCGCGCGTCATGATGGCCGGCACCGACTTGGGGTCGAGCTCGAGCGCGTTGTCGCAGAATTCCACCGCGGCGTCGGGCTTGCCGCGCGCGAGCTCTACCTGCGCGCTCAACACGTAGGGATACGGCTCCTCCGCGTACATGCGGGTGAGCTCGCGGGCGGCATCGGCCGCGCGCTCGAATTCGCGCGCCGCCACGGCGCGGCGGATGTAGAGCTCCACCACCGGTGCCACGGTGGGGTCTTCGGCGAGGAGCGGCTCGAGATACTTGGACGCATCCTTGAGCTCACCCAAGCGGTAGAACGCAAGGGCGAGATGGTGGGGCGCGTCCTCGGGAGACGTCTCCGCACCCATCAGCTCGGACAGGGTGGCGACCGCACCGTTGTAGTCGTGCTCGGCGTAGAGTGCCTGCAGCGCGTCGACGTAGGCGCTGTCGGAGGAATCGGGCGACGTCTGCCGGGCGCGCGTGACCGCGCGCGCGAGCGATTCGTCGGCGGCCACGAGCGGGTGCGCGTAGCACTCGATGAGCTGGAGCCACGCGGGATGGTAGGTGGAGTCGGCCGCGATCGCGCGCTCGAACAGAACCGTCGCTTCGCGCGGCCGCCACACCTGCATGAATTCCACCCCGAGGTCGTACAGCTCGGGGGCACCGGCGCCTTGCAGGCGATCCAAGTCGACGGTGCTGGCAATGCGCTCGAACGACGACGACGTGCGCGGCAGCGGACCGGGCTCGGGCGACGGCTCGATGGAGCGCAACAGCAACACGCTCGCGGCCAGCAGCACGACCAGGAAGGCGCCGTACGCGAGCGTTCTCATCCGGAATGCCCGCTCTGGGCGACTTCCGCGAGCACCTCGGCGAGTCGGAGCGATTCGGGAGCCGATTGCGCCGCGTGGCAGCGCGTCGCGATGGCCAGCGCGGTGGCGTGGTACGGAGTCGCGACCGCGTGCTCCCGACCGAGAGCGATCACCGGTCCGTGGATGTACTCGGCTTCGATATGCGGTCGTTTGAGGTAGAAATCCTGCCACACCGAATTGTGCACCTTCACTCCGTGCTCGTTGCGGCGCGCGCGCGGGCGCTTGATCTCCGCGATCATCTCGTCGATGGACGGATCCTTGCCGTTGGCGGAGCGCGCCTTGATCTTCGCCGCTTTGAAGACCCGCTTGGTCTCTTCCAGAATCGCCACCTTGAGGTCGAAGAACTCGTTCTCGTCTTGGTCGCGCACGTCGATGAGCGCGTGAAATATGCTTTGCGCGTTAACCGCCATCTTGAGCCACTTGTCGTCGCCAATCGCTTTCGATGGGGCGGCGTCGAATCCCGCCGCACGGAACGCCGCGACCAGCTCCGCCACCGCGGCAGCGCTGCCCTTGGGGTGCAAACCGAAGACGATGCGGCCCAGCGCGCGGAACGACGCGTGCCCGGGCTGCACCATCGAGCACGTCATGCGTACCACTGCGCCGTACACGCGCGAGAAATGCTGCGCGGCGATTTCTTCGTTGCCCACGCCGTTTTGGAGGCAAATGACCGGCGTATCGGAGGGAATCGATTCCGCGAGTGTGGCGACGGCCGCCGCAACGTCGTACGACTTGACGCCGAGGAGCACCTGCGTGTCGGGCGAGACGTCGGAACGGTCGAGCGATGCGGTCGCGCGGGGATGGGCCAGGTATTCGCCGGTAGCCGACTTGAGCCGCAGCCCGCCGCTACCCACCACGTGAACGAGGGGAGGACGCCCGATCAGCAGGACGTCGTGACGGTGGAGGGACAGCATTCCGCCGAGGACGCTCCCCACCGCACCCGCACCATACACGACGAACTGCATACTCCCCTCATTTCGAGGCTAGGGCGTCACGATTTCGCGACGGTGGAATTGATCGCCTTCCATGCTTCGTAACCGCCGGCGACATTGGTCGCCTGGTAACCCATGCGGTCGAGCAGACCGGCCGCGTAAGCGGAACGATTGCCGCTCCGGCAGTAGATGACGATCGGTTTGTTCTTGGGCAGCTCTGCGACGCGCGCGAGCAAGCGCTCGTACGCGATGTGGGTCGCACCCGGGATTTGTCCACGCTCGGCGAGCTCGCTCGCGCGGCGCACGTCGAGCAGAAACGCGCCCGCTTCGACCTGTGCTTCCACCTGTGCCGCGTCGATCTCGCCGACCGACGCGGGCTTTCCCTTGCGCGCGTACTCGTCGAAGGTCGCGGGCGTGGCATAGCCCACCACGCGGTCGAGGCCCACGCGAATCAAGTCCACCGTGGCCTCGCGCACGCGTGCTTCCTCGGTGATGAGATAGATGGCCATGCCTTCCGGCACGTACGAGCCGGCAATGGTATTGAACGTCTTCCCGAGCGGTGCAAACAAGGACCCCGGCACGTGCGCGCGGCGGTACGCCTCCCACGCGCGCGTGTCGATCACGGCAACACCCGTGGCACCTTGTAATTCGACCAGCTTGGCGGCGTTGATGGCCTTGGGCTCGGGAAGCTTGCCGAGCACGGCGGGACCGCCGCGGTTGTCGCGCTTCATGCGCGCGAAATACAACGGCGGCTCGGGTTGTCCGTCCAGGATGTACGCGACGAACGCGTCCGCGCTGGCGGCTGCTTGCAGCGACGCGTTGGCAGAAAGCTCGTAGCCCACCGTCGACATCGGGACTGCGCCCAGTGCCTTGCCGCAGGCACTCCCCGCGCCATGCGCCGGCCACAGCTGCATCGCGGGCGGGAGCTTGCGAAACTTTTCGATGGAGCGAAACAGCGCGCGCGCGCCGCTTTCCATGGTACCGGCCTGCCCCGCCGCGCTCTCGAGCAAATCGGGACGGCCGACGTCGCCGACGAACACGAAATCGCCCGTCAAGATGCCGACCGGCATGGACGCGTGCGCGGGTGTGTCGGTCACGGTGTAGCACATGTGCTCGGGGGTGTGCCCGGGTGTATGGATCGCGTCGAAACGAATGTTGCCGATCATGAAGTGGTCGCCGTCGCGCAGGATGCGGTGCGGATACTCGCCCCCCTTGAGCCACTCCGACTGCCAATCGGCGCCGCCTTCGCCGGAAACGTAAACCGTCGCCTTGACGCGCTCGGCGAGCTCGCGCGCGCCCGAGAGAAAATCGGCGTGAATGTGCGTTTCCGCGACGGCGACGAGACGCAACCCTTCCCGCTCCGCGATGTCGAGGTAGGTGCCGACGTCGCGCAGCGGATCGAACACGATCGCCTCGCCCGTCTTCTGGCAGCCGATCAGGTACGCGTACTGGGAGAGCTTCGGGTCGTAAACTTGACGGAAAAACATGGTCACCTCGCGGCCGTGGGGGTTCCAGGGCGGCCCAACTTCCCTTCGATCTTGCGCCAACCGGGGGCGGCTGTCATGCCCCTTTTTGCCTCATGCGGACGCCGCAAAGAACGCAATCCACCCCTGCGAGTTGCGGGCTTTTTGGATCTTGCGGAACACACTGTTGCCCAAGCCGGTGCGCTTGTCGAAGCCTTCCCAATATAAGTCGAGGCGGCGAAATCCCGCCTCCAGCAAAAGCTCGCGAATCTCCGGAATCGACCACAAGCGCCACGGGTAGGTGAACGCATTGCGAATTCCGCCGCCGTCGTGGAACTCGAAATGGATGCAGTAGCGGCCGTAATTGTTCACCGGATCGAACGACTTGCACTCCCACAAATACGTGAAGCCGGCATAGCGCGAGCGCTCGACCATCGGCTTTTGCGCTTCCCACCCGCCAAAGATGTCGATGATGAACACCCCGTGCGGAGTAAGCGAGCGGCGTGCCGCCTCGAAGTACGCGCGCAGCTCCTCGCGCGTGCGAAAGGTATTGTAGGAAAAATTGAGTGCCACGACGACGTCGACCTTCGGCGCCACCACGTGCAGCACGTCGTCGCGGCGCAGCGTGATGCGTGCGCGCGCGTCGTCGGATAGCGGTGCCAGGTTGTGCTTGCGGCCCCAGCGCAGCGTGGGCTCGTGCAGATCGACGCCGATCGCGGTGCGATCCTTTTTTCCTTCGACCCAGCGCGCCGCGAGCAAGGCCGTGCCGCAAAAATCTTCCTTGAGCGACGTCGGGCGGCGTCCGGTACGCTCGCGATACGCGCGCTCGAAAAACGGAAAATGAACTTCCGGGCTTTGCACCGCTTCCTGATAGAGCCAATGCGGATCGCGCGACCGAGGGCCGCGCTGGCTCGCGCGCCGGCGCGTGCGAGTGGACATAGGGAGGAGTCGTCCTTTCTTGAAACGGCAGAAAAAAAGAGACCCGCGGGTGCGCGGGTCCCGGAAAACGTTGGTAGCCCCTAGGGGAATCGAACCCCTGTTTTATGGCTGAGAACCATACGTCCTAACCGCTAGACGAAGGGGCCGCAACCGTGCGGCAGAGAATAGTCTGCGCATTCCCGAGTGTCAAGAAGCCCTTGGGTTGACAGCATATCGGCGCGTGGTTAGATTGGTCAGGACTTTATGGTCCGGAATTCCTCCCAAGCAACGAGAGAGCGATGATTCATTCCAGCGCGTGCGAGTACGCGATTCGTGCACTCACGTACATGGCGTCGGTTCCTGTCGGCACGCGCTTGCTGGCGCGCGACGTCGCCGCGCACGAACGCGTACCGGGTCCGTTCCTGGGGAAAGTGTTTCAAACCCTGGTGCGCGCCGACATGCTGACATCGAGCAAAGGTCCGGGCGGCGGCTTCTCGCTCGCGCGCGATCCGGCCACCATTACGCTGTTCGATATCTATCGCGCCATCGACGGTACGACGTATCTCGAGGGGTGCGCGGTCGGTCTCGCGCGCTGCTCCGACGAGATGCCCTGCCCGCTACACGAGCGCTGGAAGCCGGTGCGCGAGCGCATTCGCAGCTATCTGCAATCGACCACGCTCGCCGACATGGTGGAAGCCACCAAGAAAAAGCGCGAAAGCATCGCGCGCGACTCCGCCTAGCATGCGACGCTACGCGGCATGTGTTCTGTTGTCGATGCTGTTCGCCGGCGCGGCCGCTGCTCAGCGCCCCGACGAGTCCAAAACGTTGGGCACGCAAATGCCGGACGTGGAGCTGGTGGCCGACAACGACTCCACCTTCCGGCTGAGCGCGCTGTGGGGCAAACCGGTCATCATCAGTCCCATCTTCACCACCTGCCCGCATACCTGCGGCATGATCACCGAAAGTCTGCGCGACGCGTTGCGCGAAATCGGCGAGCCGGGCGTGGGCTATGAAGTATTGACCGTCTCCTTCGACCCCGCCGACGACAGCGCCGCCATGCGCGCGTACCGCGAGCGCATGCAGCTCCCCCCCAATTGGCGTATGGCGACGGCACGACCCGATCAACTCGCTGCCCTGTTGGGTGCGCTCGACTTCACGGTGACGCCGATGGAGGGTGGCGGGTTTGCTCACCCCAACTTGGTGGCCGTGCTGAGACCCGACCTGCGCGTCGCGTCCTACGTGCACGGGGTCATGTTCGAAGCGGCGGACCTGAGCACCGCTCTCAAAGACGCGGCCGACCAGGCGTCGCTGGTGAGGCGGTTTCGCCCCGTCATTGTATTGGCGTCAATGCTCGCGGCGGGTGCCGTGGTATGGGCGCTCTTGGCGACGCGTAAGCGCCCCGCAGCGGCCGGCTAGCACACGATCAAGTTAGCGGAGAATGAAGCGCGGGAGATTTGGTTGGAGGGGGAGGATTCGAACCCCCGCAAACTGATCCAGAGTCAGTTGTCCTGCCACTAGACGACCCTCCACCAACATCGCAATCGCTTGCGACGCGCAGCGTCGCGAAACGGTATTATACCTTACCAGCAAGGCTCCTGCCCGTGCAAGAGCCGCACCCAACCCATGCCCATCCGCGTTCCGCATAAGCTCGCCGAATCGTTCTGGCGACTCCATCCGCAGCCCGACCCGCGCGCGGTGGACGAAATGCGCCTCGCGGACGCGCCCGACGCGCGTCCCGTGTCGCGCTACGGCCGCGAAGGCATCGCCTTCATCGAAAAACTCGCGCGCGCGCTCCATCGCTACGGCTGTGCGGCCCCCAACGTCGAGGACGCATTGCAGCTCATTTCCGAGCGCATCGGCATCCACGGCGAATTCTTCGCGACCCCAACCGCCATCTTCGCGTCGCTCGACACCGGCGAAGACGAACGGGTCATCATGATTCGCGTCGAGCCGAGTGCCGTCAACCTCGACAAGCTGTCGCGCCTCGACCGTCTCGCGCAGGATGTCGCGAACGGTGCGGTGACCCCTCCCGACGCGTCGCGCGCGATCGACGCCATCATCGCCACTCCGCCGCGCTTTCGCGGCAAGACCACCGCGATCGCATCCGCACTCGCCTCGGCCGCGTCGGCGCTTTCCTGCGGCGGCGGCTGGCGCGAGCTGGTGGTGTGCGCCGTCATCGGTCTCGCGACCGGGATGCTGGGGCTGTTGGCGCGGCGCAATCCCAAGTTCCGCTTATACGAACCGGTGGCGGCGTTTGTCGCCGGCTTTGCCGCCGTCGCGGCCGCGGTGGTCCTTCCCCCGACGTCGATCTACGTCGCCATGGCGGGCGGCTTGATCGTGCTCTTCCCCGGACTCACGCTGACCACCGCGATCAGCGAGCTTGCCTCGCGCCATTTGCAGTCGGGCACGTC
>JAICFA010000120.1 GCA_025923935.1 Candidatus Krumholzibacteriia bacterium | reverse complement strand
AGCATCAGCAGTACAAAACTTCCGAAAACCTTGTGCTGCTGGCCCTCCAGCCTCTCGACCGAGGCGATGCTGTCTCGCGGTAGAATTATCGGCTCTTTGACGTCGCCCTTTCGAATATCGGTCGGACTCAAGTCATCGATCACCAACGTTGAGTCTGTTACGGTGAATTGACGCACTGAATATCGCGTCCCATCCAGCATGCTCACATGATGTCGCGCCTTGCGATCATGCACCGACTCCAGATCAGTCATCGGAACGTCTACGGTTCGTGAACAACCCACCAGTGCGATAAACGTCGTCAATAATACCCAGGTGATTCTCAATAGGTCTCGTTCCCATCGAACATCTGGATAACGAAGAAAGTCGCCATCACCGCCACGACACCGCCGAATATCAGAAGCGATTTCTTGTTCGACTCGATCTTTTCAACGCTGCGAACCTGATCGACTGGAATCGAACTCGACGGTGGATTGGTATCTCCGTAGAGCGCATCGTCCATCTGGAGTCGCTCGTCTACCACGATGTTCGAATCCGCGACAGAAAAGCGACGTACGTAATACTCGCCGCCATCTGTGAGTCGTAGCCGGTACTTCCCCGGCTCGCGCCACGCAGGCTCATCGATCCGATCCATGGGAACGTCGACGCTCGTCGAGCAACCCGCCATCGTCACGGCAATCAAGAGACATGCGGTTGCACGACGAATAGAGTGTGTCATGCTTGTGAAAAGATTGCTTACCGCCGATTCGGCGGTGATTTTCACCCAACGCGCACTACGACTGAACCGGGGTAGCGATGAACTTTCGCGATTAACGGATATCATCGCTTGTTATTGCGGAATGTCGACAGCGTCATCTTGGAGGACAAAATAGCCGACAACTAAGAGCGCCACAACGAAACCGAACGCATACAGTGGCCATGTTCGGGCTTCGACGTTCTCGACGGATTCGACCTCGGCCAACGGCAACACAATTGGCATATCGTGCTTCGCGTTCGGCGACGAATGTGGACTTAGCTCGCTAATAAGAAGCGTTGTATCAGTTACGGCGAAGGTTCGCACCAAATACACCGTCTCATCGCGTACGCGAACGCGATACGAACTAGACTTTTGATACTTCGGGTTATCGAGGTCGTTCCGAGGTATGGAAGTGGTCTGAGAGCACCCTGCAAGCATCGCGGCGATGAGTACGACTGCAATCAACCTCCGAAGTTGCGCATTAATCGAGGAGTAATAGATCGCAAACTGCGTACTCCCGTTACGGGAGTGAAATTTCACCCAGGCGCCGCGCGCAGCGCGCTTCGGGCCACGGGGTTGTCGTACTGCGGATGTTGGAGATTTCAGGCGAAGGCCCTCATGTTGACGACTTCGCGACGCGCGCCCCAAGTGCCTGGCTTCGCTTCGAAGCGGCCCGGGAGCTGGGTACCGCATTTCTTGCAGCAACCGCGCGCGTCGAGATTCCAGGCGGTGAGTCGATACCAATCGCGGCCGATGACCTTCGCGCTGCACGACGGACAATACGTGCTGCCGCCGGATTCGTCGTGCACGTTGCCGGTGTAGACGTAACGCAGCCCGTGCTTGACGGCGATGTTACGCGCGCGCGTCAAAGTCTCCGGCGGTGTCGGCGGCGTATCCATCATCATAAAATCAGGATGGAAGGCGGTAAAATGGAGCGGCACGTCGACACCCAAGTTCTCCTTGATCCATGCGCACTCGGCCTCGAGCTCGTCGTTGGAGTCGTTGGCACCCGGAATCAACAACGTCGTGATCTCGAACCACACACTGGTCTCGCGCTTCAGGTACACGAGCGTCTCGAGAACGTTCTTGAAATCGCCCTTGCAGATCTTCCAATAGAAATCTTCGGTGAATCCCTTCAAATCGACGTTGGCCGCATCCATGTGCTGATAGAACTCGCGCCGCGGCTCGTCGCAGATTTCACCCGCGGTCACCGCGACGGTCAAGATACCGCGCGCGCGGCACGCCTTGGCAACATCGATGGCGTACTCCATGAACACAACAGGATCATTATACGTAAACGCAACACTGCGACAGCCGTTCGCGACCGCGGCGCGCGCAATCGCATCAGGCGTCGCCAGCTCGGAAAGGGTCTCGACTTCGCGCGACTTGGAAATATCCCAATTTTGGCAAAACTTGCACGCCAAATTGCAGCCGGCGGTCCCGAACGAAAGCACGGACGTGCCGGGTAATAGATGATTGAGGGGCTTCTTTTCGATGGGATCGATACAGAACCCGCTCGAGCGACCGTAGGTGGTGAGCACGATGGCGTCGCCTTCGCGGGCACGCACGAAACACATGCCGCGCTGGCCCTCGCGCAGCTTGCAAAAGCGGGGGCAGACGTCGCATTGGACGCGGCCGTCCTCGAGCAAATGCCAGTATTTGGTGGCTACGGTGTGATTCATGTCCGTATCAATGGTTCACTTAACGGCGGAGGCACAAGAGTTGTTGACGCCTCCCAGGGCCTGACCAGAATATAGCACCACACGACGCCAAGCGGAGGGATGTGCATGATTTTCGACGCCCACGTGCACTTCTTCGGACGGGAATTCTACGCCTTTCAAACCACCCTCGTCGCCCGCGAGGACCCAGAGGTGATCTTCGGACGCATCCGCGCGGGGGGGTTCGAGATTCCGGGAGCGGATGCGAAGGCGCACGCCGCGCGCTGGATTGCGGAGCTGGATCGCAACCGCGTCGACCGCGCGGTCATCTTTGCGTCGTCGCCCAACGAGGTCGAGGTGGTCGGTGCGGCCGTGAAAAGCTATCCGCGCCGTCTCTACCCCTATGCGTTGGTCAACCCGAAGGCCGCCGCGCAGGTGGAGTTGCTCGACAAACTTCAGAGTCAGTTTCACTTCAAGGGCATTCTGCTCTTCCCCGCGCTGCACGAGTTTTCCATGCAATCGCCGGAAGCAGAGCGCGTCATCAAGCTGGCAGAGAAGCATCGCATGGTGGTGTTCGTGCACTGCGGCAAGCTGCGCATTCCGGTGCGCAAACTGATCGGTTTGAGTGCCGACTTCCCCGCGGAGCGCAGCCGTCCCCGCGACCTGGAGGCGGTGGCGAACGCACACCCCAAGGCGCGCTTCGTGGTGCCGCACTTCGGCTCGGGATGGTTCGAGGAAACGATGGCGCTGGGAAACGCTTGCGCGAACGTCTACGTCGACACGTCGGGATCGAACGGGTGGATTCTCGAACACGATCCCCCGCTGGCGCTCACCGAGGTGTTCAAGACCGCGCGCGACGTGTTTGGAATCGATCGCATTCTGTATGGGAGCGATTCGGGCGTATTTCCGGGCGGCTATCGCGGCGACATCATGCAGGCGCAGCAGAGCACGATGGCGGCGGCGGGATTCACCGACGACGATCGCCGCGCGGTGATGGGCTTCAATCTGGGCCGGTTGCTGGAAATCTGATCAGCGATACAGTGCCTTGATGGCACCCCACGTCGTGTTAGCTACGGGGAGAGTCTGCTTCACTAGCGTTCCGCGAATCTCGCCCGTCGGGTAGTATACGCTGTGAATGTTCACGTACAATTCTTCCGCGCGCAGCTCCGCGATGTCTTGCGCGGTGGGTGCGAGCCACGTACCGACCTTGGGATTCCCCGACGGCAGCGTGAAGGCGATGGGGTCGGTGGCGCGATGCACGTGCGAGAACACTTCCGCGCTCGACAAGTTTTCGTACTCGATTTGGAAGTCGATGGCGGAGAGATCGTCGCGCAGTATGAAGGTGGCGGTGCCGGTACCGTTCGAGCTGGTCTTGAGACCCCAGATGTGCGCGACGAACGTTTCGGCGGCGGTCGCGGCCGACGCGACGAGGAGCAGAAGCATGCCAAGTAGCACGAGGCGAATGCGCATGGCGTCTCCTTTCAGGGCCTCCATCATAGCACAACCATGAAATCTTTCGACGCCGTTGTGGTGGGTCTGGGGGCCATGGGGAGCGCGGCGCTCTACCACTTGGCGCGGCGCGGCGCGCGGGTGGCAGGCTTCGACACTTACACGCCGCCGCACGCGCTGGGCTCGTCCCACGGCGAGACGCGCATGATCCGCGAGGCCTACTACGAAGACACGCGCTACGTGCCGCTGTTGCAGCGCGCGTACGAGCTGTGGCATGAGACCACCCGCGAAGCGGGCAACGAGCTAATCGTGGAAACAGGTGCCGTGTACGCCGGACCACCCAACGCGGAGCTGATCGCGGGCATTCTCCGAGCGGGCAAAGACCACAACATCGCCATTAACGAGCTCTCAGGCTCGACGCTCTCAATCGGTGCACCGTGGCTCCGCGTGCCCGACAACATGGTGGCGGTGGCAGAAGCGCGCGGTGGATATTTGCATCCTGAGAGGTGCATAGAAAGTCATCTCCGCCTTGCTGCAAACATGGGCGCTGAAATACACACTGGAGAACCCGTGGTCCACTGGGAGGCAGCTGGAGATTCGGTAGTCGTAGAGACGAAACGAGAGCGCTACGGCGCTGCGCGCCTCGTGCTTTCTCCCGGCGCCGGAATCACCGACTGGCTCGCGGGCGCGGACGTGCGCACCACGGTGACGCGCCAGCCCATGTTCTGGTTCGAGCCCGGCCCGAATGCGGCGTCTTTGCGGACCGTGTTTGCGATTCAAATCGACGAGCAGCGCTTGCTGTACGGCTTCCCCGACCTGGGCGGTGGGGTGAAGACGTCGATCCATTACGGTGGCACGGCGACGACATGGGAGTCGATCGACCGCACCATCGATTTTGCGGAAGCCAAGGAAACCGCGGAGCTATGCGAACGTTATCTGCCGGGAGTGCACGGGAAGGTGATGCGCGCGGTGGTGTGCATGTACACCAACACCGCGGATTTTCATTTCTTGATCGATGCGCACCCCGCGCACCAGAACGTGCTCCTCGTGAGCGCGTGCTCGGGGCACGGCTTCAAGTTCGCGAGTGCCATTGGTGAAGCGGCGTCGCAGTGGGCCTTGGACGGTGCCCCCAAGCTGGACCTGAGCCTCTTCTCACTCGACCGTCTGCGGTCCCGTCCATAGCCGCCACTCGCCGCCGCGCTGAAGCATGCGCATGGTCTCGGCGGCGTCGCGACGAATCGCACGCGCCACCAGCGAGCGCACCAGTGTGATGGGTGCGTTACCGCTGGTCAGCAAGTAGTACAAGCCGTGGCGCTTGGGGTAGTACTCGAGTGTGACTTCTTCATCCACCGGAATTCCGGCGGCTTCTTTCGCGACATCGATGGCGCGATCCAAACCGCCCAGCTCGTCGACGAGCTTGCGCTCCTTCGCCTGCCGGCCCGTCCACACGCGCCCTTCCGCGTAGCCACGCAGCTCCTCCACCGGAATTTTGCGCGCGGCGGAAATCTCGGCGAGCCACTCATCCACCGATGCATTGTGGAAGGTCACCAACCGCTGCCACTGCGCCTCGTCGAAATCGTGGACCGTGGACCACATGAGGCCGTTCGGTCCCATGGTCACCTGATCGAAAGTGATACCGATCTTCTTCCACGCGCCGGCGATGTTGAGCTTGCCGTAGATCGAGCCGATGGAGCCGGTGATGGTCAGCGAGTCCGCCACAATCTTGGTCGCCGGATACGACACCGCATAGCCACCCGACGCCGCCACGTCTCCCATCGAGATGATGACGGGCTTCTTCTTGTTGATCTGCCCCACTTCGCGCGCGATGAGCTGGCTCGCCAGGCTCTCGCCGCCCGGGCTGTCGACGCGAAACACGATGGCGTCGACGCGGTCGTCGTCCGCGGCGGCGCGCAAGTTCTCCGTCACCGTCTCGTGTCCCATCATCACCCCCACCCCCGCATCCGTGCGGCTCTCGCGGCCACCGATGACACCGTACGCGTGCACCACCGCAATGCGCTTGTTGCCCTTCAGCCCCACGTCGCCGCGCGTGACGTCGCGGTAGTCGCTGCTGCTCACGATGAGCGTCTCATCCTCGTCCAGACCCAGCCGTGTTTCCAGCTCGTCCCAATACAGCACGCGGTCAACCAGCTTCGCCTGCTTTGCTTCCTGCGCGGTAAACAACGCGTGGTCCATGCACGCCACCAGCGAATCCATCGGCATGCCGCGGTCGCGCGCAATCGCCCCCATCTGTACTTCCCACACATCCTTCAAGAGCCACTCCGTCATCTCTTTGTTCTCCGGCGACATGTCGGTGCGCTGCACTTGCTCCGCCGCCGTCTTGTACTCGTCGATCTTGTGGAGCTGCTCGTGGATGTCGAGCTTGTCGAGGGTCCCCTTATAGAATGACTCCACCGCGCCGTAGCCGGTGAACTGCACGTCCGCCACCGTGGGAATGAAAATCGAATCGCACGCCGACGCCACGTACAGCGCGTTGCGATCGAGGTCGTCGGAGAAGGCGTACACCGGCTTGCCGCTGGCGCGCACCTTGGCGACCGCCCCGCGCATCTCATCCATCGACGCCAGCCCGAGCGAGTTAGTAGCGGAGATCTTCAGGATCACGCCGTCGAGCCGGTCGTCGGCCGCGGCCTTCTCCAGGTTGAGCAAGATGTCGGCGAGGGACTCCGGCTCGCCGAAGATCGAGCCCGATATCGACTCGGGCGCGTCGTAGGGTGGAATCTCACCGTAGAGGTCGATCATCAGCCACGAGCCGTCCGCGACCTGCACGGTGTCGCTGCCCGACGAAACAATGGCCGTCATGATGCCCAGGCCGAACACGAACAGAAACACGATGACGATCTGGGCGACGATGACCGCCAGAACCATCTTGAAGAAATTCATGTGGCTTCCTTCTTGGTATCCGTCTTGGTCTCTAACGTAGTGATCTTTTCCATGCCGGCCGAGCCGCGCATGAAGGTGGCATAAATATCCCAAACCGTGATGAACAGCGCAGCAACAATCGGCCCGATGATGAAGCCGATGGCACCCATCAGCATGATACCGCCCAGCGTCGACAGCAATACGATCAAGTCGTGCAGTTGCGTGTCCCGGCCTACCAAGCGCGGGCGCAGAACGTTATCGACACTACCAACGATGAGCGCGCAAAAGAGAAAGAGCGCGATGCCGGCACCGACACGCTGGTTCAGCATGAGGTATATGGCTGCCGGTATCCAGACAATGGCCGCCCCGACCGCAGGAATCATGGAGGCCACGCCCATCAGCGTGCCCCAAAAGACTGCGCCACCAATTCCCGCCACCCAAAAGGCAACCCCCGCCAGCGACCCTTGAATGATGCCCACCACGAACGTGCTCATTAATGCCGCACGCGTGACCACCACGAATTTCTCGATGATCTGCCGGCTCTCGTTCTTCGACAATGGGATGTGGTCGAAAATCATCGCCAGCGCTTTCCCGCCGTTGATGAAGAAGTAAAACATCGCATAGATGAGGATGACCAACTGCAGCCCTAGGGCCAGCGTGCTCTTGGTGAGCGCCGTCACCGCACTCACGGTGATGTCGCCCAGGTTGCGCACCAGCTCGCCCAATCCGGTGAGAATCTGTTCGCGGTATGGTCGTAAATGCTCGAAGAACGGAACCGCTTCCAGGCGGCGCATGAGCTCGCTAGGATTGCTCAAGCGGTCCTGAATCCACGGCACCGCGCGCTCGCTCACTTGCAGCGATTGTCCCACCAGCACACCTACAAAGACGATGATTGGAATTACGATCAGCAGGATCGTGAGCAGCAACGTCGTCGCCGAGGCCAAATAGCGGCGGCCTTTGAACTTCTTGAGGATATGTCGATAGGTGGGGTGCAGCAGTGCCGTAAAAATGGCCGCTAGCAGGAGCGTAATGAGGAATCTTCTCATCACCGCGACGAATGCCACCGTGACGAGGATGACTAGAATGCTCAGGAATGTTCGACGATAGGTTTCGTCCTTCGCGGCCACGGGGCATTTACCTCCAGCTAGACGCCCATTGTTTCACGCGCCCGGGCGCGGCGAAAGGGAAATCTAGCGTTGACGTTACGCGCCTCACCGGCATAGCCTCCGCGAAAGGGGTGACGCGACCTATGAAAAAACTCACGGTTCTTCTGGTGCTGGCGCTCTCGTTGCTCGGTACCGCGGCGCGCGACGCAAACGCCATCGGCGTGTATGGCATCTGGTGGATGCCGCGAGAAGACAGTGTCGACGCAGACGGCTGGGGCATCGGCTTGAAGGAAAAACGCTCCTTGTCGCCGCTGTTCGCAATCGACGGCCGCGTCAGTTACATCACCTTTTCGGACTTGGACACCAATATCATCCCCATCGAGTTCACGGGAACCATACGGCTCGGCATGCTGTACGCCGGCATCGGCGCCGGCTACTACTTCCTGACCGGCGACTCCGGCCTCGAAGACTCCATGAATTGGTACGCACTGGCCGGCATCGAAGTACTGCCCGGCCCAATCAGTTTCTTCGGCGAGGTCAAATGGCAATTCCTCGAGCCCGACTTCGAGGAAGGCAGCGGCAGTGCCGATCTCGAATCCCTCGCGCTGCACCTCGGCGCTAACATTGGAATCCTGAAGTAGGAGCGGCGGCATGAAAAAATTTGTACTCACGACACTGCTTGCGTGCACCATGGCGGTGGCGTTTGTCCCCGCGTCACACGCGTTCGGCGTCCATGGCATCTTGTGGATGCCCGACGACGTCGACGACACCGGCATCGGCATCGGGACGCGCTGGGGACTCCGTTCCCTCGGACCCTTCACGCTCGAAGCCCGCGCGTCATGGATCCATTTCGGCGACGCGTCCATGGACGTGTTCCCGTTCGAGGCCGGACTCACCGCCAACAAGCTCGTCAACGACCGCGTCGGCTTGTACGCCGGCGCGACCATCGGGTACTGGATCCTCACCGAAGACGCTCTCAGCGACAACCTCGGCGCGACCATCCTCGGCGGCATCAATT
>JAICFA010000119.1 GCA_025923935.1 Candidatus Krumholzibacteriia bacterium | reverse complement strand
GGAAGCGTGGTCAGTGGAGAGCGGCCATCCTCTCGCGGGATGGCGGGAGTCTACCCGATACCGCCCTATAGAGTCGAGCGAATCTGACTAAAGATCGGCGAAGGCGTGCTTGCGCTTCAATTGCAACACGCGTACGTCGGGATCGACCACGACTTTCTCGGGGTCGAAGGCGCAGTGAATGGTGAGTGATTTCGATTCACCCGCGCCCAGTGTCACGGTGCGACGCGCATCGTCATAATCCGGGTTGGCGGTGTACTCGCCACCGGTGGAGTCGGGTTTGTTCCAACGTTCGCCCGAGGTCGCGGCGATTTCGACGGGCATCACCCCGGTACCGATGTTGGTGACCGTGACCGCGACATCGAAGCCGTCGCCGGTGGCGGTCTTTTTCGCATCCGTGATCTGGTACTGCGGAACGACTTTGTCTTCGAACCACTGCTTGGTGAAGGCGTCGTACGCGACGGGGTCTTCCGCGTAGGGGCGCATGGCCGCCACGAAGTCTTGCAGCGCCGGGTGGTCGCGGCTGGTACTCCACGTGCGGAAGAAATTGCGATACGCGGTTTGTGCGCGCTCGGGACCCATGAAGTCGTACAGCATCCAGAAGACCCATCCGCCGCGGTCGTAGATGACGGTGTTGTCGGAGTCGCGCTTGCCGTCGACGTCGTACATGGGTCGCTCGTCGTCGGCGCGGCGGCGGTCGTTGTAACGGTTCTCAATGCCCTTCGCGAACTCCATGCGCGCGCGCGGGCCCTTGACCTTGTCGAAAAGCAGGAGCACGGAAAAGTGCGCGGTGCCTTCGGAGAGAAAATCGCCGCCGGGGCCGTTGGCGGGAGTCAGCATGTTGCCCCACCACTGGTGCGCCGCTTCGTGGGCGGTGACGAGGAAAGTGGCGTCGGTCTTGGCGTCGTTCTTCGTCAGAAAGCCGATGTTCTCGCTGAAGGTGATGTTGGTACCAAAGCCCTGCGCGTAGTTCGCGAATCCCGGAAACTCCGACAGCTTGAGCTCGCGCCACGGATACGGCATGAACCACTCGGAGTACCAGCGCCGCGACGCATCCAGTGCGGCGACCATTTCGTCGACATTGTAATGGTGCGCGGCGTGGTAGTACACCACGGTCGAGTCGGCGCCTTCTTTCACTTTCCAGCGACCACCCACGATGTTGAGAATCTTCACGGGCGCATCGGTCTCCCACACTTGCGTGCGTTTGCCGTCGCGCACCGTGTTCTTGGTGCACACCCCCACCGAGTTCAGCGTGTACGCTTCGGGCGCGGTGACGGTGATCTGCGCGTGAAACCACGCCGTGGCGCCGTAGCCGGCGCGCGTGATGCCCTTCCAGTAGTCGCGGCGGTAGTGCTTCGGATCCATCTGGTTCTCGCGCGTCATCCCGACGTTCTCTTGATAGCCGATGACCGGCATGAAGCTGGGGCCGAAGCCGGTCAGCACGACGCCGGACGGCAGAATGAACTCGGACGTGTTCTCGCCGCGGCGCGTGATGCCGTCGGGGAAGCGGCCGTCGAAGGTCCACCCCACGACGATGCCGTCGCCCTTCTTGAGCGGGTGGGGCGGCGTGAAGATGTACAGCCCCTGGCTGTTGTCGGGCTCGTAGCACGCACCGTTCATGGTCCAGGTCACATTCTTCCAATGGCGGCCGCCGGTGAGCGGAATCTGTGTCAGGGTGGTGTCGAGCCCGTTGACGAGAACGATCGTGCCCTCGCTGGAGAGCCAGTGGCGCGCCGGATCGAGCTCCACCTTGATATCGGTGCGCCCAATGTCGGGCAGCGGTGCGTCGATCCACGTCTTGAGGTTCTTCCCCCAGTAGTTCTTGTCGGCCTTCTTCTGCGCGCCGCCGCCGATCCCCTGGCTCACCTGGTACATCAAGATGAACGCGGCGATGAGCGGCACCGCGGCGTACGGCAGCAAGCGCAGCGCGGTGTGAAAAACCCGCTTGGGTGCCAGCGCATGCATGGTGCGAACCGCGTCGCCGCCGCGGCGCGCGAACAACTTGACCGCCACCACGATGAAAAACACCGCACAGCCCAGCACCATGATGCGGTTCCAAATGATGGCGGAACGGTCCGTCTCCAGCAGTCCGAGGTCGCTCCACCGGCCGGCGTTCCACAGCATCCAATTCCCCGCCCAGCTCATCTTATCGGTGAGTGCGCGGTAGCCGGTAAAGATGAGCAGCGCGAGACTCAGCGCGTACGCGCCGTAGCGGTTGCCGACGGCGGCGTACACTGCCGATACAAATGCCGACCACCCCAAGAACGTCGGGAACAAGAGCAGTCCCCACACGATGACGTAGGGTTTGAGCGAGAACGGCACGATCCCTTGAATGGCGAGGGCGATGATGCACGCGACCAGCGACGCCAATAGCACTACTAATACGACCGCACTGTTGGCCAGCGCCTTGCCCGTTATAAAAGCGGCGGTGCGCATGGGAGTAGAATAGAGAATGGGCGCGAAGCCGGTGGTGCGCTCGCGCTCGAGCGACTCGACGGTGTAGAAGAGCAGCAACAAGCACACCAGCGTCGACAACTGGTTGGCGATGGTCGCGGCGGTGGTACCGGGTGTGAGCAACAGCGGCGTATCGAAGGCACCCACCGCGAACATAATGTTACCCACCGCTTGCATCACGATGAGCGGGACGAAAATGTAGAGGCCCGCTTGGCGCCGCAGCTCGCGCAGCTCGGCACCCGCAACCCGCCGCACGGTGTCGAAGAACGACGGCACGCCGCTGCGCATGCCGAGCGCGTGCACGGCACCAGCGCGCGCTTCTTGCCAATCTCCCGCCTCGGCCGCGCGCGTGCGCCGCCGGCGTAGCCCGCGCTTGGACACCACCGCACCGCGCACCGACTGTGCCACCGAATGCACCGTGAGCAACACCGATCCCAACCCCAACAGCACCAGCCACAGCCGGTTTAGCCAGAATAGCCCGTCGTACGGCACCGGCTGCGTGTTGTAGAACTCCACACCCCGGTCGACTTTCAGATGGGTCTCGTTGAGCCAACGGTAGCCGGAGGGCTCGATCACTTGCAGGACCTGGTTCACGCGCAAGTCGAGCCACGACGGCGACCACGTCCACAAAAAGAAACCCGAGATGAGCAGTGCGGCGACCGGCAGCACGAACACCAGCACAGCGCTGCGCGAGCGTTCGCCCACCGCCATCGACACGCCGGTGAAGAACACCAGAAACGGCAGCCCCATCGTCGCTACCGGGATGGCGTAGTTCGTCAATGCAAACGGGCCGCGCATCTCCTGCGCGTTGGCATTGGGAATGGCGTGGTTGAAGAACGCGGTGGCGAGCACTTGCACGCCCATCAGCACGACGAAGCTGCCGATCACGGCGAGGAATCGTCCCCACACGTACTCGGACGGTGTGAGTGGGGTGGAGTGCAGCAACACGTCGACTTTCACTTCGCGGTCGCGGATCAAGGTCAGACCCGCGGCGACCGCGATGAAGAACGAGTAGTAGAGCAGCACCAGGTACGTCATGGTTTGCGTCTGCGCAAACTCCGACGTGAGCCACGCCTTCTTGCCGCCCACCGAGGTTTCGCCCGAAGAGATTTGCATGTGGCCGCTGGCC
Source organism: Candidatus Krumholzibacteriia bacterium (assembly GCA_025923935.1). Taxonomy (GTDB): domain Bacteria; phylum Krumholzibacteriota; class Krumholzibacteriia; order WVZY01; family JAKEHA01; genus JAKEHA01. The sequence goes on along the minus strand of JAICFA010000119.1, from coordinate 5,277 downwards.
AGGCCGAACGCGGTGAGAATGATGATAATGGCCAGCATCGCAAACAGCGGCCGGCGGAAGGTGTGCCAGAACTCGACGCTGAAGGAGGCGTAGAGGCGGCGGAGGTTCATCGTGTGCCGCCGGCGCTCGCGAAGATGCCGTTGGCTTCCCTGGCAAGGCCCGGCAGCTCACCCAGACGCATGAGCACGAGGTACGCGTCTTCCAGCGTCACGGCTACTTGCGCAAAGCCCGACGGCGGATTTCCCTTCGGCTCGTAGATGCGCGCGCGGTTGCGTCCTTCGACGAGTAGTGCTTGCGTTACGGTTCGTTCGCTGCGCAGCTGCGGCAGATCCGCCGCGTCCACGGTGCCTTCGTAGATGTGGCCGGTGATGGCGGCGCGCGCTTCGCCCGGTGTCGTGAGCGCGAGCAGTCTGCCTTCGCGGATCACCGCGAAGCGTGGACACAACACCGCGACGTCTTCCACGATGTGCGTCGACAACAGCACGATGCGATCGGCCGCCAGCTCGGCCAGGAGCTGGTAAAAGCGCAGCCGCTCCTCCGGATCCAGTCCGGCGGTGGGTTCGTCTACTATAATGAGGCGCGGATTCCCGGCGATGGCTTGTGCGATCCCAAGACGCTGGCGCATGCCGCCCGAGTATCCCTTCACGGGACGCTTGGCCGCGAACGTCAAATTGACGCGGTCCAGCAGTGCCCCCACCAGCTTCTTGCGCCCTTGCGGCGCGTCCACACCCTTGAGCGCCAACAGGTGCTCGAGCATTTTTTCGCCGGTGAGGTGCGGATAGAAACCGAACTCTTGTGGGAGGTATCCCAGGCGGGGCCACAACGACTTGGGATCTTTCAAGACGTCGACGCCGTCGAGTGTGACACTTCCCGACGTGGGCTCGAGCAACCCCGCCAAAATTTTCATGAAGGTGGACTTGCCGGCGCCGTTGGGACCGAGCAGGCCGAACATGCCGGGCGAGACGTCGAGATCGACGCCGTTCAACGCGGTAACCGGGCCGGGATAAATCTTTGTCAGCGCGCGAGCAGAGAGCACGTGGGGACCTCCTCGTTGGGAGTGGGGATGGAGCCGGAGCGCCAATAGTAGCACTCCGGACGGCCATCGGCTCGCTGGGAATGGGACTATTACGGGTCTTTGCGCGCTCAGGTTGCGCGGGTGACGCCTAACTCTTCACTCTCACGAGGACGGGCTTCTGCCAGGTCCCGTCGCTCGCTTCCGGCTTCGGCCAGTACAAACGCAGGGCGACAAAGAAAGGACCGTTGGGTGACGGCAGCCAGTTCGACTGGTTGCTCGGCCCCGGCGACGGGTATTGCAGGTAGACCGTCATGCTACCGTCCTTGGCAATGTCCAAATTGCGCAGCATCGATGAATTGATGAGATAGCGGTCGAGCGCATTGTCGACGAGCAGCTTGGTCTTGGCGTCGTACATGGTGATCGACCAGAACGCGTTGACGGGCGGAATCTGGCCGGGAGCAAAACGGAGCTCGTAGCGATGCGCCGATGCATCCAGCGGCTGGCCGTCGGAGTCGACGAAATAAACCGGATAGATGGCCTCCTCCTTCGAGTTGCCGTAGATGCCGTCGACCGCCGCCAGCATGCGGTAGAGATAATTGTTGTGCAAGTACTCGCGCGTCCCCACCACGTCGCCGCTGGACAATTCGCCGCTCGTGACTTTCTGCTGCACCGAGTCGAAGGCCGCCCAGGCGTCGGCACGGCCGTCTTCGATGGCTTTGCGGATTTCGGGCTTGAGACCAGCCGCGTCGAACTTGAGCCCCGGCCCCACACCGATCTTCGCGAAGCGCGTCATCAGGTCTGTCTCGGAGGGATGCGTCGGACAGAGTTGCAGCAAAAAATTGAGGACGTTGAAGAACTCCAGCGACTCGCGCTCGTCTTTCGCGGAAAGCGGCGTTATGAATGTGATGGCCAGCGGAGCAGCGGGCGGATCGGTGCCCAGAAAACGCGAAAGCGGCTGTACCCGATAGTCGCGCTGCAGCTCCTCCACGTTCTTCAAGTCGTTCGGGCCGAACAACTGCGTGCGATACATGACGAGCGCGAGCTCGGTCTCGCTGCGAATGAGCCCTTGCACACCCGGCGGCGTATCGCCGCTCCAATCCGGTCCCGCGAGCAAATAGGCGCCGGCTTCATTGCCGGTCGCCCGGCTCCCGACGTATGCGAAGTTGTGCGTGTATAGGTCGATGAACTGTGCCGAGTAGTAGCGGTTCTTGTCGACCGCGGGGAACGTCAGCACCAGCGGCTCCGCGCGCAAATCGGCGCCCAGAAACGAATACGGCGTGTCGGAATTGGGCGACTGCACCGCCTTGTCCGCGGGCGTGTACACGCGCGCGACATTGGCGATGCGATTCCAGTCGTCCTTGAACTCGGGATTGCCTCCGTCGACGAAGTACGCGTGCATGATGCGGTAACTGTCGACCATCGGGAAGCCGTAGATGTAGGCCTCTTTGGCGATGGTCCGAATCTCGGAGAGAGGTATCGCGTCTTTTTTCGAACACGACGCGACAAGGAACACGGCAATCAGCGACGCGACGACGGTGCGAAGCAACGCGATCATGAGCGCTTTCCTTTCGAATGGGATGGCAGGTCCCCCCGGGGGCGAATGCTAAACGACCCTGGGCGAGATTGTCCACCCAGGGTCGCATCGATGAATTCTGGCGGGGAGACTAGGCGGCGGCCGGTATCTCGTCGCCGTTCTCGTCGAGGGCCTGAGCAGTAGCGCGCGTGCGGGTCTTCGCCACCAGCATGTAGATGGCGGGCACGAAGAAGAGCGTGAACACCGAGCCGATGATCATGCCGCTGACCAGCATGATACCGATGCTGTTACGGGCACCGGCACCGGGCCCGTGTGCGAACACCAACGGAAGGTGTCCCATCACGGTGGCGGCGGTGGTCATCAAGATGGGTCGCAGTCGCGTGCCCGCCGCTTCGATCACGGCGTGCAGCTTGTCGCGCCCTTCAGATTGCAAATGATTGGCGAATTCCACGATCAGGATGCCGTTTTTCGCCACCAGTCCCACCAGCGTGATCAGCCCCACTTGGCTGTAGATGTTGAGCGTCGTGAACCCGAGGAACGAGAACGTCAACGCTCCGGAAAGCGCCAGCGGCACCGACCCGGCGAGAATCACGAAGGGGTCGCGGAAGCTCTCGAACTGTGCCGCCAGCACGAGGTAAATGAGAACCGCCGACAGCATGAACACCGCCATGAACTTGCTGCCTTCGGTGCGCAGCTGGCGCGACTCGCCGGCGTAGTCGATGGAGTAGCCCGGCGGCAGAATCGTCTTTGCCTCGTTTTCGAAATACTTGAGTGCCTTGTCGAGCGACACGCCCCACCCTTGCACGCCTTGGATGCGTACCGCGTTGAGCTGCTGGAAACGCTTGAGCTCGCGCGGCTCGGTCGACGTCGTCAGGGTCGCGAAGGTGGACAACGGCACCAGCTTGTCGTCGCCGCCGGTAACGTAAATCTGCTCGAGCTGGTCCGGCGTCAGGCGCTCGGCGCGCTTGATCTGCGGAATCACCTTATAGCTGCGACCCTGAATGCTGAAGCGGTTGACATAGTTACCACTCAAGAGCGTCGAGAGATCGCGGCCCACTTCCGACATGTCGACGCCCTCCGAACGCAGCTTGTCGCGATTGAACACGACTTGTGCCTGCGGCTGGTCGAACTTGATGTCGGTATCGGTGAACATGAAAAGGCCGCTCTGATACGACTTCATCACCAATTGATTGGCGAAGTCGACCAGCTGCTGCGGCTCGCCGGTGCCCATGATGACGAAGTCGACGGGAAAACCGCCGCCGCCGGGGAGCGCGGGCGGCACGATGGGGATCACGCGCACACCGGCGATTTTCGCCAGCATGCCGGAGGATTCCATGTGCAGCTCTTGCGACGATTTCTCGCGCTCGCTCCACGGCTTGGTCACCATGCCGCCGAACCCGCCGGTCGGGTTGGTGATTTGGAACGTCGCCTTGGTTTCCGGGAAGCTCGAGTAAACGTCGTAGACCTGCTGCGCGAACAGCTTGGTCTGATCGATGGTGGCGTTGGCCGGCGCCTGCAAGATGCCGAACACCACGCTCTGGTCCTCGTTGGGAGCGAGCTCGCGCTGCGAGAACATGTAGAACGGCACCATCAGCACCATGACCAAGACCCACAGGACGTAGACAATCGGCCGGTACTTCAGTACCGAACCCAGGCGGCGCATGTACCCCTGGCGCAAAATCTCGAAGCGATGATTGACGAACCCCGCGAAGCCCTTTTCGGTGTCGCCGGCGCGCAGCATCTTCGACCCCATCATAGGCGACAGTGTCAGCGCCACGATTCCGGAGACAATGACCGCACCGGAGAGCGCGAACGCGAACTCGCGGAACAAGGCACCCGTCAAGCCACCCTGGATGGCAACCGGCGTGTACACCGCGGCCAGCGTAATGGTCATGGCGATAATCGGGCCCACCAGCTCGCGCGCCGCCTTGATGGCGGCCATGAACGGTTTTTCGCCCAGGTGTAAATGTCGCTCGACGTTCTCCACCATGACGATGGCGTCGTCGACCACGAGACCGACAGAGAGCACGATGGCAAGAAGTGTTAGCAAGTTGATGGTGAAACCTGCCGCCGCCATGATGAACACGGCACCGATGAGCGAAATCGGAATCGCGATGACCGGAATGATCATGGCGCGAATCGACCCGAGGAACAGGAAGATGACGGCGATGACGATGAGCAGCGTCTCGCTCAAGGTCTTCAGCACTTCCTTGATGGCGTGGTCGATGTACTCGGTGGCATCGTAAGGAATGCCCGCCTTCATGCCCGCCGGAAGCTGCGCCTGAATCTCGGGCATGGCCTCGCGCACGCGCTTGATAACTTCCAGCGAGTTCGCCGTCGGCAAGACCCAAATGCCGATGAATGTCGCGGCTTCGCCGTTGAAACGCACTTCCGACTCGTAATTCTCGGCACCCAGGACGACGTCCGCGATTTCGCCCAGTCGTACCACGACACCGTCCTCCTCCTTGACGACGAGATTGCGAAACTCTTGCGCCGTCTTGAGGTTGGTGTTGGCGACCAGGTTGACCGAGGTCATCGTCCCCTTGGTGCTGCCCAGCGCCGAGAGGTAGTTGTTGTTCGCCAGCGCGTCGTGAACTTCCGACGGCGAGATGCCCAGCGACGCCATGCGGTCGGGCTTCAACCACACGCGCATCGCAAAGGTGCGGCCGCCCAGGATATCTGCGCGCTGCACGCCGCTAATGGACGAAAGCTTCGGCTGCACGACGCG
>JAICFA010000118.1 GCA_025923935.1 Candidatus Krumholzibacteriia bacterium | reverse complement strand
GAGGACGAGACCGGCTTCGTGAACCTCGTGCTATGGCAGGACGTCTTCAGCCGCTTCGCGTTGATCGCAAAGACGTCGTCGTTCTTGGGCGTCACGGGAAAAATCCAGCGCGAATCGAATGTGGTGCACATCGTGGTGGAATCGTTATGGGAACCCGATACCTTGTCGCGACCGGCGCGCGTGAAAGGCCGTGATTTTCATTAGCCAAGCGACCTGACCGCGCCGACGACATTGTGCTAAACTGAGCACATACACTCACACCATAATTCGAGCTTCCGAGGTGGCCGCCATGCGTTGCATCTGGATTCTCGCAGTCGTTGTCCTTCTCCTTCCGTTTCCCCTTTTCGCCACTACCTGGACCGTAAAGCCCGATGGCACGGGCGACTTCCCGACCATTCAAGCCGCAGTCAATGCGTCGACGAACGGCGACGAGATCGTGCTCACCGATGGCACATTCACCGGCGTTGGTAACCGCGACGTCAATTTCCTGGGCAAGGCGATCGTAATTCGGTCTCTGAGCGGGGCTGCGGCGACCACCATCAACTGCGGCGGACAAAACGGCTTTATTCTTACCAGTAGCGAGACCGATTCGTCACAACTACGCAATCTCACCATAACCTCGGCAAACCTCGCCATATGGTGCAGTCCCGGCTCGCCGCTGATCTCGGGATGCACCATCACCGCGTGTTCATTTGGAATCTCGGCGGGCGTCAATGAATTCCAAAATCCGCCTAGCTCGAGTCCCCAAGTTGATCTTTGTACCATCTCGGGTTGCGGCCTGGCCATGGAGACGCGGCACGGCGGGAGCATCCTCCTGAGCAACTCGACCATCAGCAGCAGCACATTCAACGGTTATTCAGGAATTGCGGGCGGCTTCCTCACGGCGTCGAATTGCAGCTTCGTCGCGAACTTCGTTGCGGCTTCCTGGACGCCCGGCTACATCGCGGGCGGCACTTTCACGAATTGCACATTCACCGGCCAGCAAAGTGCTGCGATCCGGACTCGCGGAGCCAATGTGGTGATTACTGATTGCCATTTCGAAGCGAATCATCCGGCGATCCATTGTCGAGTCGAAGGCGCGGTCGTTACCGGTTGTACTTTCGTCAATAACTCGTCGATCAACGGAGGAGCGATTCTCGCCGAAAACGGGAGTTTCGGTGTCCTCAGGATCTTCGACAGCGTTTTCTGCCAGAATTCGGCGAGCGCAGCCGGTGGCGCCGTCTATTCGGAGTTGCAAATCGAAATCAGCCGCAACACGTTCGCTCACAATTCATCCGCATCAGGCGCCGGAGGGATACATCTTGTTGGCGCCTACGCGACCGGTCCAGTCGGACGCAACATCGTCGCCTTCAGCACCCAGGGTCCGGGAGTCTTGTGTGTTTCGAGTGCGTCGCCTACGCTGACCTGCAATAACGTTTTCGGGAATGTCGGCGGCAACGCGATTTGTGGCGTCAACGGGGGCAACAATATCTCGCTCGATCCGTCATTTTGCGCGGGCGACTGCTCTGATTTGGGCCTCGCGCAGAGCTCGCCGTGCACCGCTGCGAATAGCCCGTGTGGGATGCAGATTGGGGCGCTCGGAATCAACTGCACACCGACTCCGGTGGATGACCCCGCGCGCGCCCCACTTTCTTTGGCATCGCCGGTGCCCAATCCGGTGACGGGTTCGTCGCGACTGGACTTTACGATGGAGCAAGAGGGCCCGGTGAGCATTGTCGTGTACGACGTGGCGGGACGACGCGTAACAACGCTTTTCGAGGGACATCGGCCCACGGGTCGGCACAGCGTCGACCTTGATTCCGGCAAGCTTGCCAGCGGGTTGTACTTCATCAAACTGCAGACCAGTATGAAGTCGCTGTCGCGCAAGTTTGTCGTCGCGCACTAGCCGCTACGAATCAGCGCAGCGTTTCCCCCGCGCGCAGCACCCAGGCCGAGCCGTGCTGGGTGAACCCCAGCTTCGGGTAATAGTCGACCGCGGCCGGTGCGGCCAAGAGCACGATCATCGCGCGCGGCCCCATCTCGGCGCGCGTGCGCGCGATGAGCTCGCGGCCAATGCCGAGTTTTTGATGGGAGTCGCGCACCGCCAAGTCGGCCAGATACGCAACGTAGGAGAAGTCGGTTAACGAGCGAGAGATACCCACCAGCAACTCGCCCTGCCACGCGGTGACCACGAGGTTCGCATGGCGGATCATGTCGGCCAAGATGGCGCGGTCGTCGACCGGCCGCCGCTCGCCCAACTTGGAGGCGCGATAGAGATCGAAGACTTGATCGAGCTCGAGCTGGTTGCCTACCTGATAGGTGATCATGGTATTGAGGAACGATATCACATCGAAAGGCTGGCAATCCTCCCCCCAAAATGTACCCCTCGCGTTTGTGTATGACACGAGATGCGACTCGGCATCACGAGACTCACCTCAGATTCTTCTTCCGCAAAAAACTACAAACTTAATTCAAAAAAAAACTTCTTACGCGTGGACCGCGGTGCTAGAATGCGCGCGTCACCTGCGATAGCCACACCTGACGCGCCGAACTACGCATCTCGCCTGACACCGCGCCGGTCCCGCTTAGTACTGCGGCATCTTGAACGTTGAACTATCGACGTCCCCCGACGCCGATGCCGGAGGTCTTTCCATATGTACGACGTCACCCGACGTTTCGGTCCCCCGATCTTTCGAATACTTGCGCTCGCCGCGGCCATCGTGTTGGTCGTCACGGTCGCACAAACCTACGACAAGGCACCCGTGAGCGGTGAGCCAGCGGGGCTATCGTCGCAACCCGAGCAAGCCGCGCAAACTTCCGTCGACCCGACGGTAACTCCCGAGGAGCCGGTTGCCGAAGTAACCCAACCGATCGTGCCGGAACAAGCGCGCTGGGTGAGCGGCGAGCTCGTTCCCCCGCTCCCCCGCGACGCAAACCTGCGCAGCAATGCACTCGATCAAGCGCTGGCATCGGCCATGGCGCGTCCCAATGAGGGCGTGCAGCAGCCCGCGGGTGCGGCGGGATTCGGCGGTGGGCCCGCGGGGTTCCGTTCCACCGACGACAAGATTCCCGACATTGTCCCCTTCATCCCCGCCGACGTGAAGCGCGGCGAGAAGACGTGGAATTTGAAGCTGCCGGATCAGTTTGTCCTGCCCGCGGAGGTCGTTAGTGGTATCGACGCCTCGACCGGCAACATGCTGTCGCACGCCCAGCAAGACGCCGCCGCCAAGACGGCGATTGCCCCGGCGCTGAAGCACACCTTCGACAGCATCAGCCAGACCGCCCTCACGCCACCCGACTGCGACGTCTCGGTCGGGCCCAATCACGTCGTCACCGTCGTCAATGCGCGCATGGCGTTCCACGACAAGTGCGGCGTCAATCTCTTTGAAACCAACATTGCCGCGTTCGTTGGCGACGCAGTGAACTTCTTCTTCGATCCGAAGGTTATTTACGACGTTTGGGACAACCGCTGGATCATTACCTGCTGCGTGCGCAACAACGCCGCGCAAGATTCCTGGGTGCTCCTGCTGGTCTCCGACGACGACAACCCACTCGGGGGATGGTGCTTCTACTATCTCGATTTCCAGTTGAACGGCGGAGCGCCTAATCCGTGGTGGGCCGACTATCAGGACGTCGGAACCAGCCCCGATGGCATCCACATCACGGCGAACATGTTCAACTGGGCCAGCCCGGCTGCGTTCCAGTACACCAAGGTGCGCAACATCGACAAGGGTGGCCCCTATTCGTGCGGTGGTGTGTGCTGGTGGGATTACTGGAGCATCACCAACCCAGCCGATGGCTCATTGGCGTTCACGCTGCGGCCGTGCGACATGCAATCGTGGCCGGGCGAATATGTGTTCGTCAACTCGGTGAGCTTCGGCGGCAACTTCTTGACGATTTGGCGGCTGGTGGGACCACCGTGCGCACCCACATCGTTCACCTCGGTGAACCTGCCGGTGGCCGCGTACGACGATCCGCCCGCTCAGCAGCAGCCCAACCTCACCTACCTCGATTGCGGCGACGCGCGCTTGCAGAACGCGTCGTACTACCTTGGTAACGTGTGGGCCGGCCAGGCGCGGCGCATCAACTGGGGCGAGGCGGTGGATCGCTCCGCGATCGCCGTGTTCCAGCTGCAACCGTTTGTCCCGGCGGTGTCGTTCCAAACGGGATTCGGCGCTTCCGGTCTGTCCTACGCCTACCCGAACGTCGACTTCGACCTGAACTTCAACGGCATCGTCGCGTTCTCGCGCGTCGGTACCGGCGAGAACCCGGGTTCGCGTTATGTCGACCTGGGCAATGGTGGACCGTGGGGCGCGAGCAACCTGCTGGCCGCCGGTGCTACGTCTTATACCGGTAGCGCCGACGCGGGCACGTTGGCCGACCCGTACCGCTGGGGCGACTATTACGGATGCGACCTCGATCCGTTCGATCTCCGGACGCTGTGGTTCTATGGGCAGTACACCGTGAACGCGTTTGCGTGGGACACGCAGGTGGGTGCGGCTGCACCGGCCGGCGCGGACTTCCTTACCGTCACGCCGTCGCCCGGACTCGTTTCCGGCGGGCCTCCAGGCGGTCCGTTTGCGCCACCGTCCATCGTGTATACCCTGAACAACACCGGGTCGTCCGCATTGACGTGGACCCTGGTTGGCTTGGACGCGTGGAACACGGCCACCGCAATCTCCGGCCAAATCAATGCCGGCGGCTCGCAGAACGTGACGGTGAGCATCAACGGCACCGCGAATGGATTCGCGCCCGGTGTCTACACCGACAGTTACCGCTTCGTGAACTGCTACGGCTCGGTGACCTACGCGCGCAGCACCACGTTGCACATTGGCGTGCCGTTCGAGTGCCCCTCTTCCAGGGTGGTCATGACGCCGACCACACCACCACCCAACTTCGGCCCCGATGGCGCGACGTTCGAGCGCGGCGTCTACGTCACCGCGATCAAGGACTTCGAGCTGTGCGCCATCGGTTACAAGATGCAGCTGCCCAGCTTGCCGCAAACGCTCGAGGCGCGCGTGTACGCCGCGAACGGCACCACACGCGGGGCCTTGCTGGCGTCGAACTCCATCAATCCGGTGCTGCTTGCCAATGTGGTGCACCAGATTCCCATCAACTACACGCTGCAGGGGTGCCAAGACTACGAAATCGTGGTCGTGGTACCGGGGGGTGCCGCGTGGGAGTGGTGGCCTGAGTTCGCCATCACGGAGCCGTTCGACGTGGGCGGTACCGTGCGCGTGCGCGACTCCTCCAACAACGGCGATCCGACCAACTTTGCGCTTCCGCATATGGAGTTGTTCGGTCATGCGCCGGGCAGCAACAATGTGACCGCACTGTCGGGCCCGGGCGCACCGCCCATGCCCTCCGGCAACGACAACCAAGAGCGCGGCGTATACATCCACATGCTCGACACGGCACAGCTGAACGGCTTCGGCTGGGAGGCGGACCTGGTGGCGGGACAAACCATCACCGCTCGAGTGTACGAAGCCGTTGGCACGGTGCGCGGCGCGCAAGTCGCGGAAGGAAAGTACGTCGTTCCCGCGGCCGGCACGCAATGGCACGACGTGCCCATCAACGCCCAGCTGGTCGAAGGCAAGGACTACGACGTGGCCATTACCTTCGGCCTGGCCAACAACTGGCAGTGGTGGGACGAAACCGTCATCGTGATTCCCTTCACCAAGGGAATCTTCCAGATGGTCTCGGCTGAGCTAACCGGAAACGCCGCCAACTTTGCACTTCCCCACTACCGCATGCACTGGGAAGACAAAACCGGCGGTGCGCCGTTCGATCTGGCCAAGCAGTCGGGTCCGAACCCGGCGCCCAATTCTACCGGCCAGGACAACTCCGACTACGGCGCGTACATCACGTCGGTCATCGACCAGCACATCTACAGCCTCGGCTGGGAGGCGGACATCCCGCCGGGACAGATCGTCACGGCGAGTATTTACGAAGCGGTCGGTCTGGTGCGCGGTGCCCTCATCTCTCAGGGCACGGCGTACTCCGGTACCGCGGGAATGCGCTGGCACGACATACCGTTGGCCGCCGACTTGGTGGCGGGCGGCGAGTACGACATCTCCATCACCTGGCAAACCGTGACGCTGTGGCGCTGGTGGTCGGACTCGGTCGGTCTCCCGTACACCGCGTACGGCACCATTACGGTGCGCAACAGTGAAGCATTCGGAGGCGGTGCGGGTAACACCGCGCTGATCCGCATGCGCGTGTACGGCTGCGACGCCGATCTGACACCGGTCGAAGATACCAAGCCGGTGCGCACGCCGATGTTCCTCGCCACTCCGGCGCCGAACCCGGTGACGTCGCGCTCGCGCCTCGACTTCGCACTGGAGGAAGCCGGGCCGGTCAGCATCACCGTGTACAACGTCGCCGGCCAGCGTGTCACGACGCTGTTGGACGGGCACCGTCCGAAGGGTTGGAACAGTGTCGACTTGAACTCCGGCAACCTGGCCAGCGGGGTCTACTTCATCAAGATGCAAACCAAGATGAAGTCGGTCTCGCGCAAGTTCGTGGTTACGCACTGACCGCCGCGCGCCCCCATCGCGACACGGTCACCAGAGGGCCGGCGCAAGCCGGCCCTCTTTTTTGTTATGGTTGACGCTTCGCAAGAGGAGGATTGCCGTGGTCGAGTTGCTGAAATGGTTGGAGCGCCGCTTCGGGTACGAACCGCCCGTGGGCGAATTCCCCGCCATCGTGGAACGATTGCGCGGTACCCCGGCGCGCGTGGAGGAAAAGGCCGCGCGCATTCACCCGCGCGTGCGCCTGATGAAGCGCGGCGACGAATGGTCGATTCAAGAGCACCTGGGACATCTGGTCGACTTGGAGGCGTTGTGGGCGCGGCGCACGGAGGAGTTGATTGGCGGCTCCGGTGAGATGTCGGCCGCCGACATGACAAACCAAGCCACGCGCGAGCGCAATCACAACGCGCGTGCGCTCGCCGCCATTTGCGCCGAGTTTCGCGTGGCGCGCGGGAACTGGGTGGCCCGCTTGGACGCGTGCCGCGAAGCCGACGCGGCGCGTACCTCGCTGCATCCGCGGCTCAAGCGCCCGATGCGGCTCGTCGACCTGTGTTTTTTCGTCGCTGAGCACGACGACCACCACCTGGCCATCGTCACCCGGCGGGCGCGGACGCTCGAGTAGCTGCGCTATTGAAACGCCGCCGGGTGTTTTTCGTCGAAGTCGGTGGCGTCTTGATAGGCATTGGCCACCGCCAGCAGCGTACCTTCCCCGAACAACCGTCCCATGAACGTAATACTGGTGGGTGCTCCCTTGTCGGTGAAGCCGTTCGGCAATACGACGCATGGCTGTCCGGTGAGATTGGTGAGCAACAAGTTGTCGCCCCCGAACGTGGGCGTTAGATACACGTCGACCGGCAGCTTCTCCATCTCGTTCATCAACAGCGTGCGCACGCGATTGGCCTGGATGTACTCGACCGCTGGAATGAAGCGCGCGGCGCGCAGCGTGTTGGGCCACGCATTCTTGATCTGGCGCACCAGCACCTCGTCGCGGTTCGAGCGGGTAAGCTCGTCGAAGGCGGCAGCCGCTTCCGCCGTGAGAATGCTAGCGAGCGGGGTGACGGGCAACTTGGGCAGCTCGATGGGCACCACGTCGGCGCCGAGCGAGCGCAGCGTTTCCAATACCGCCGCGTCGCGCTCTTTGTTCGGATAGTCTTCTTCGAAAGCGGTCTTCACGTAGCCGATGCGAATGCCGTCGAGCTTGGCGACGGGCGCGTACGCGAACGGTGCGTTCACCGCCGCGGGATCCACGCCGTCAGCGCCGCGAATGACGTCGAACACGATGGCGCAATCGTCGACGCTGCGGCAAATGGGCCCGATCTTGTCCATCGACCATGACAGCGCCATCGCACCGCTGCGACTCACCGCGCCGAAGGTGGGACGCAGTCCGGTAGTACCGCAGCGCGTCGAGGGCGACACAATCGAACCCCATGTCTCGGTGCCGATGGCGAACGCGACCAACCCCGCCGCGGTCGCGGACGCCGACCCCGCCGATGAGCCACTCGATCCCTCCTCGGTGTTCCAGGGGTTGCGCGTCATGCCGCCGAACCACACGTCGCCCCACGCCAGCTCGCCCAAGGTGAGCTTGGCCACCATGACGGCACCGGCGTCGTCGAGCTTTTGAATCACGGTCGCAGTCTCGTCGATGGTTTGCTCCTGGTACGGAACCGAACCCCACGTGGTCTTGGTCCCCTTGACCGCCAAGAGGTCCTTCGCCCCATACGGAATCCCGTGCAGCGGACCGCGGTATTTTCCCTTCTTGATCTCTTCGTCGGCGCGGCGCGCCTGTGCCATCGCATGTTCCTCGGTTAGACTGACGACGCACTCGAGCTTGGGGCCGAAACGCTTGAGGCGCTCGAGGTACATGGCGGTGAGCTCGGTCGACGTCACTTGCTTACTGCGAATGAGCTCCGCCAGATCGCGCACCGGCCAATACGCGACCTCTTCCAGATTTTTCGGGCGTTTGCTGTGCGTCGGCCGCCCGAGCTGTACCCCGCGCTTGCCGCGCGCCGCTTTTGCGTTCTCCGCCGGCACGGGAACACGCATCACCAACGCGGGCGGCACCGTGTTGGCGATGGAGACCGCGCGCAGATCCTCGTACCCCTTGAGATAATCGGCCAGGTCGGCCTGCATGGAGTCGCGCTCGGCGTCGGTGAATTCGACGCCGATGATTTTTTCCGCCCCGGCGATATCGCTCTTCGAGAACTTGAGCTCGCCTTCCGCCGCGCCCAGCACGAAGCCGATAAGCAGCGCGAACGATACCAGCGCGATTACTTTCCAACTGCGCATCGATGGCCTCCTTGTATCGCGGCTCGCTATGTTGGAGCCGCCGCCCACCACAATTCGTAGACCTCGAAAAAAAAAACGCGGGGCTTACCAGCCGCGGCCCCCCGCCCAAAGTACG
>JAICFA010000117.1 GCA_025923935.1 Candidatus Krumholzibacteriia bacterium | reverse complement strand
TCGAACACCTGCATGCGATAGATGCCGACGTTGGATTTGCCGTTCCGCGGATTCCGCGTCAGCACGAGCGGAAAGGTAATGAACGGTCCGCCGTCTTGCGGCCAGCACGTGATGACGGGCAGCTCGCCCAGGTTGGGGTTTTTGTGCACCACGGATTGGCTGTGCGCGCGCCCCACGCGCGCGGGCCGAAACGCGAGGAGACGCGGAAGGAAATCGCGCGCCGCTGCAATTCTCCCGAGCGACGGCGGATTCAATTCTTCGGCGAAGCGAACCAGTCGTGCACCGAGTTCTTCGGGGTGCATGCCGATTGCGCGCTCGATGCGCGCGAAGCTGCCGAACATGTTGATCGCGAGCGGAAACGCTGCGCCCTTCACGCGCTCGAAGAGGAGTGCTGGACCTTCCTCGCGCACAACGCGCTGCGCAATCTCGGCAATCTCGAATTTGGGATCGACTTCGACGCGGACTCGTTTGAGCTCGCCGATGGACTCTAGACGGACAAGAAAGGAACTTAGGGTGTCGTGAGACATGCCGGTCACTCTAGCTCCCCTGCCCCCAAGCGCACAATGCGACACCACCCCGGCACGTCTTGCCGGGCACTTTTGACCTCCTCCTTACCTGATCTAACCGGTTGCTCCTTATAGCGGTTGCCTGGTGCCCGCGCCACGTCCAGGCAGGTCTGGCACCGCGGTTGCATTGTGAACGCAGTCACTCAAACCAGTAGAGGGAACCCCGCGCGGTGGGTGTTGTGTTGACACCTCAAATACGTCCGCCGGGACCCATCGAGGGAGGTTTTCTCATATGAAGAAGCTCTTTTTGCTCGTGGCTGTGTGCTGCGTGTTCGTTTCGGCGAACGCGTTTGCGCAGAGCCCGATTCGTTCGATCGGTTTTGACGCGGGCTATGTGAGCCCGGACGTTGAAGGTATGGACGGCACGTGGACGGCCGGTGTCTTCATGGACTTCGGTCTGCCAGTCGCTAACCTGCAGATCAACCCGTTCCTGAATTATTGGAACTGGTCGCAGGACGAGGCCGGCTTCGAGACGTCGTTCCGTGATTTCGCGATCGGCGCGAACCTGAAGTACGCGTTCCCGACTGCGTCGGTGCGCTTCCAGCCGTTCCTTGCGGCCGGTCTCGGCGTGCACATGCTGAACGCGTCGGCCGAAGGCGAAGGCGTCAGCGTTGACGAGGGCGAGACGAGATTCGGCTTCCAGGGCGGTGCCGGTTTCAAGGTCGGCGTCAACGAGCGTACGAGCATCGTGACGTCGGGTTGGTACAACATCGTCGAGGACGTGAATCACTATTCACTCCGCGCCGGTCTTGCGTTCAACCTCTAAGCCATAACGGCATAGACGAAAAGAAGCCCCGCGTCGGCAACGGCGCGGGGCTTCTGCTTTTTCGTGATCGCAATCCGAGGTCGCTCTTCCGCTCATACGTCCTCGCGCGAGACATTTGGTATCGCGCTGCGGAAATCGCGTCAGAGCGACTCGGATTGCTCTTGGCAACAACACAGCGTCGGGGCGACTCGGATCGCTCTGGGCACTAGTCCTCCATTTCGACATCGCTCGCGGCGGTGTCTTTTCCCCATCGATAGAACAGAGCGTTTTCGACACCGAGGCGGTCGAGGATGCGGCCGACGATCATGTCGACCATGTCGGAGATGGTGCGCGGGCGGTGGTAGAACGCCGGCATCGCGGGAAGAATGTCGGCGCCGGCCTGGCGCAGGGTCAGCATGTTACGCAGATGGATCTCAGAGAGCGGCGTTTCGCGCGGCACGACCACGAGGCGACGGCGTTCTTTGAGCATCACATCGGCGGCGCGCTCAATCAAGTTGGAGGAGATCCCGTTCGCGATGCGCCCCAACGTTCCCGTCGAACACGGCACGATCGCCATGCCCGCGCACGGAAACGATCCGCTCGAGATGGGCGCGGCGAGATTCATGGGATCGAAAAGGCGCACGCTGCCCTTCCCTTCTCCCTCGCTCTCAAGCGCGCGCACGAGTGCGGCCTCTTTTTCGCGCAGCGACCGCCCCAGCTTGAGACCGGACTCGAGCTGCATCACCTTCTCGCCCGCCGGCGATATCACCGCGTGCACGTCGTGGCCCGCGCTGGTAAGTGCGTTGAGCAAGCGAAGCGCATACGGGGTACCGCTCCCTCCGGTAATTCCGACGGCGAAGACGGCCATGCTAGATGACGGTGTCGATCGCAATCAGCGCGAACAGCGCGATGCTGACAATACCGTTGGTGGTGAAAAAGGCGGCGTTCACTTTGGATAGATCGTTGGGTTTCACCAGGCGGTGTTCGTAGATCAACAAGAGCGAGGTCACGACCACGCCGATGTAGTACCACGGACCCGCGGACAAGAGTGACCCGACCACCGCGAGACAAAGAGGAAAGATGGCGTGAAACGCGGACGCCACGTTGAGACCGCGCACCACGCCGAAGTCGGCGGGGATGGAGTGCAACCCTTCACGCCGGTCGACCTCGACGTCTTGGCAGGCATAAATAATGTCGAAGCCGGCCACCCACAGTCCTGCGCCCACACCGAGCAGCACCGCCGCGGTCGTCACCTGTCCGGTGACGGCCAGCCACACCGCGGTGGGGATCATGAAATAGACGACCCCCAGCACGACGTGCGCGAGGGGAGTGAAACGCTTGGCGTAGGGGTACGCGACCATGGCCGCCAGGACGAGGGGGGAGAGCGCCCGGCAGACGGGGTGGAGCTGCCACACCGCCGCGAAGAACACCGCCGTGGCGACCGCGGCGAATGCGATTGCTTTGGACCGCTGCAGCCGCCCCGCCGGGATGGCCCGGCCAGCCGTACGCGGGTTGCGGGCGTCGATCCTAGCGTCGATGATGCGGTTGGCCGCCATCCCAACCGTGCGCGCCGCGATCATGGCAACCGTGATCCAGACAAAGTTCGATGGGCTCGGCCAGCCGCCTTCGACGAGAAAGAGCGTGGCGTACGCGAAGGGAAGCGCAAAGACGGTGTGCTCGATACGGATCGTTTCGAAGAACTCTCTGAGGCTTTTCATCTTAGCTGGGAACGGTTGACAATATCGGGGGTCGTATTGTTGACAATACGAAGCGCCCTAGGTTGACAATTGTCTTTTCCTAACGTTGACAATAGTCCCGACCCGATGGCCTCGTTTGCGGCAAAACTTGTTGACAATTCCGAGCGCCGAAGTCTAAACGCATCTTCTGTGGAGCGATCGCGCACCCGCACCATTCAATGCTTCATCATCGAGCATGTCGATGACGACCCGAGGGGAATTGCCCGTCGAGTCGCGCAAGCATACGGGATTTCCCGGCAAGCCGCAAACCGCCACCTCGATTCGCTCGTCGACGCCGGGGTCTTGGACCAGGCCGGTCAAACGCGCGCTCGCGCCTATGCGCTCCGCCGCATGGCCGCCGTGTCGCGCGAACTGCGCGTGACTCCGGTTCTCAACCCCGGACGCGTTTGGGACGACCATGTGCTGCCCATCCTGGCAGGGGACCGGGCCATGCTGCGCGAGACGTGCCGCGGTTTTTTCACGGAAGTCGTGGAGAACGCGGTGACGCACGCCGGTGCCTCGTGGATCTCTTTCGAACTGGTCACGACGGCGCGTGAAGTCGATGTCTCCATCCGCGACGATGGCCGCGGCATCTTGGCTAGTTTGGTGGATAAGCTGAAAGCGGTCACGCCGCGCGCGGCGGCGGAGAGATTCGTGGAGCAGGCGCACGCGCGCTCCACCGACGGCGCCGGCACCACCTTGATTCTCCTGGCGCGCGGCCTCGACATGTTCACGCTCGCGTCCCACGGGTTGGCGTGCGAGTTCGACCGCGCTGCGGACTCGTGGGCCATCGTTCCATCCGACGTCGATGCCGGCACGTGCGTCACGTGCCGCTTGCACCGCACCACGCCGCGCGAGCGTTCGCACACCCGCCCGCGTCGCTAGACGCTTTCGCGCGCCTTCCGACACTGCTCGAACGCTTCCTCCACTTCGTCGATGCTCAAGCCGTCGTCGAGCGCGCGCTCGACCAGCCCGTAAAACATCTCCGCGGCCAGCGCATCGTGCAGCATGCGCGCGACCAACGCACTGCGCGTCCACAGTGCTTCGGCTACGCCACCGGTGTCGTTGGGAAGCGATGACATGACGCACTCGCGCGCATCGGCGGTGACACGAAGCGCGCGTACCGGTTGGCGCGCATTCGCGATGGTATCCGCGTGTGCCGGCAGTGCGTCGCCGTCGGTAATTACCACCACGCGCACACCGCGCGAACGCGCGTCCGTCACTGCGCGCTCGAAGCGAGCCAGGGTGTCGTGCGCCGCCTCCAGCATGACGACGCGCCGGGCCGCGGCCAGCAAGAGGTGCGCGCGCGCGATGACGTCGTCGTGAGACTTCAACGCGTACAGCTTCTCATCGCTCGAGGCGGGCCTCAGCGAAGCGAGCTCGCGCGACGCGCGCGCCTTGCGTTCTTGGAAGTCGCGCTCGAGCCGCGCCAGCATTTCCTCCGGCGGTAACGCGCGGTACGCCGGTGGGGTGCCGCGGTCGTGGATGACGAGTCCCTTGCGCTCCAGCGTTTCGATGGCCCGGTACACATTGGCGGTTGGCTTTCCGATTCCGCGGGCGACCCCATAGCCGGTCGTCGACGGATTCGCCGCCAGGTGCGCGTAACAACGGGCCTCGATTTGCGTGAGTCCGAGGGATTCGAGAGCGATTTGGAGGCTCATAGTAGCTTAGGCTACTACTTCATTGAAAACGCTGTCAAGCCTTCGGATGATAATAGCAGTCTGAGCTACTACTAGTCGGCATGTGCTTGAAGAAGCGGGGCTTACTTCTTTTGGTCCTTGCCATCCTTGGGGACGAACTTGAGCGATACGGAATTGATGCAGTAGCGCAGCCCGGTCGGTCGGGGACCATCGTCGAAGACGTGGCCGAGGTGCGAGTCGCACCGGCTGCACAAGACTTCCGTCCGGACCATGCCGTGGCTGGTGTCGCTGTAGTCGTCGACATTTTGCCGTTCGACTGGCTCGTAGAAGCTCGGCCAGCCCGTGCCGGAGTCGAACTTGGTGGCCGACGAAAACAACGGCTGCCCGCACGCGACGCACACGTAAACGCCGTCCTCGTGATGGTTCCAGTAGCGTCCGGTGAAGGGCGCCTCGGTGCCTTTCTCGCGCGCCACGCGATACTCGTCGTCGGTGAGCAGCTCTTTCCACTCGGTCTCGCTCTTGTTGATCTTCGACATGGTTTCGTTCCTTTCGTCGCTCATGCTGAGCTCGCGAACCGCTTGGTCCTCGAGCCACCCGCCCGCGGCCTGAATGGGTGCACGATTGTCCGTCACCCAAACGGCAACGGCGTAACGAGTGGGCGTGTCGATGCGCTCGGCTTGCCACTTCGTCGATCCCGCCCATGTTCTCCCACTTCCCGTACGAAGTGTCGTGGACTGATAATCGAGAACAACGAAGTCGTGTACCAACGTCTTGCCCTTGTTCTCACCAGCGTTGATTTTGCGCGACAGGCCGGCACCCAACACGGCCACGTGCGCAACCAGCGGAGCTTGCGACTTCGGCGCAGCGGCCGGCTGGAACTGAATGGTCGCCACACCGTCGGACGTCACCGTGAACGCGAGGGCTCCTGCGTCGCCGCTCGCAGTGGGGAGCTTTTGCTTCTCCAGCCATCCGCGCCATTCGCGTCCATTCATCACGAAACCCGGGGTGTAGACGCGATCCGCCTTCCACGCCGCGGCATAGTCGCGCTGTCGTTCGCTGTATTCGGGTTTGGCGAAGACATCCACCCAGCCCAAATGATCCCAGTAGTCCACGTGGAACGCGACCGGAACGACGTCCTTCCACAGCCGGTCGCTCGTCACGAGCGATGAGAGCCACGCTTCCGCCGGCGGACAGCTCGAGCAGCCTTCCGACGTGTACAGCTCGAGCAAAGAGGCGCGCGCCGAGCCGCTCGTAATCGACTGCACCGGGGGTGGGGCCGCATTCGACGCGACGGCGAAGGTACACACGAGCAGCGCCAACGCCGTTGCACGCTCGACCCGGTCGAATCTCACGTTCTTGCGCTCCATAAAAACTCCATCGACGCGCCCGGTGTACGTTCCACCGGTTCATCGTCGTTAAAGAATATTCGTGCGCTGTGGGGCCCGAGCAAGGTGGTGTCGCCGTTCGAGACCTGCACCGCGCTGCCTTCACGCAGACCTACGACGTAAATACTCGGATTGGATTTGGTGAATTCCGCCAGCCGCTGCGCGCGCGTTTCGCCGCCATGATTGGGAATGACGGCGTCGGTATAGTGCGGGTTGATCTGGAACGGGACTAGGCGCATGGCGTCGAAGCGCGCCGGCTCGACCACGGGCATGTCGTTGGTGGTCTTGATAGTGGGGCAGGCGACGTTGGACCCGGCGCTCCAGCCCATGTACGGCGCCCCACCCATCACTCGCTCGCGAATCGCCCACACCAGGCCGGTGTCGTAGAGATGCTTGAGTAAGTGGAAGGTATTGCCGCCTCCGACCAACACGGCCTCGGCGGCCGCAACTTCGCGCACCGGATGCTTCGCATGGTGGACCGAAACGACCTCGATTCCGAAGGAGCGAAATCGCTCGGCCACGTTCGCTTCGTAGGCATCCCAGGTGACGGTGACACCGGCATAGGGGACGAACACCGCTCGCTTCGTCCCTTCGAAAAACGAGCGGATCCAGCCCTCGGCGTGCTCCATATAGCCGCCGCCGTAGTTTCTGGAGTTACTCAACAGCAGCAGTCGTGGCATCACGGTTTCCATTGCACCTCGCTAAGTTAGCGTAACGTGAGCGGGCATAATCCCGTATACCCGTTGAACGGTCTAGTGTACCCTCCCGCGAAGGAGGAAAACATGCAGAAAGCCCCTGGCCTTCCTCTCACCGAAGCCATCCTGTTCGGGTGGCAAACCGTCAAATCGTATCCGCTTTTCGTGATCGGCACGATGCTGGTCAGCATCTGCGTCCCCTGGGTGATCGAGCAGGGTGGCGAGATGTTTCTGGACGACGGCTTCCCCCAGGTCGGGATCAAGATCATCTCCGTCGCGGTGTCGGCCACGTTTGCACTGGGGCTTGCGAAAATCTACCTCCGCTTTCGCGACGGCGACCGCCCGGTATTCGAGAACCTCTTCGACGGGCTTGCGCACTTTCACAAATACTTGGGAGCCGCCATCATCGCGTGGGTTGCGATATTGATGGGTCTTATTCTTTTCGTCGTTCCGGGGATCGTCTTTCTGATTCGGTTATGGTTTCTCGCCTTCGTCATTGCGGACACCAAGGCCGGTCCGCTGGAAGCGATCCAGCAGAGTTGGGACATTTCGCGCGGACGGACGATGGAGCTTTTGGGCTTCTTCTTCTTGCTGATTGTGTTGAACGTGGCGGGTTTGATCTGCCTGGGAGTTGGTTTGTTGGTGACGCTGCCGATCAGCGGGCTGGCGTTGGCCCACCTCTATCGAGACCTCAAGCCCCGGGTTGCTGTCGAGACTCGCGCGGCGGCTTGAAACTTCGCGTGCGGTGTTGCGTACAAGAAAGCACTAGCAACCTCCATCACCGCACGGCTCTGGAATTGAGACCCTTGCGCTCCCCGCGCTTGCAATTCCAGAGCCGTCATTTTTTTGCGACACTCGCGCGATGTCACACAGATGTATGGTGCCACTCCGTGCGATCCTTCTATAAATGACGACCCCCAACGACCGCACCGCTCATCGCGCCGTCATCGCCGCCGTCCTATTCGGAGCACTATGGCTTCCGTGGGCACCGGCGCGTGTACTCGCGACCTTTTTCGTCGCGGGAGTGGTACTCGGCCTGGGACTCACGTCGCGCTCGCGCCTTTGGTTCGAAGGAGCGCTCGGCGCCGGGACCTCGCTTTCGCCCGTGGTCTTCGCGGTGCTGGTGCTGGCGGGACTGTTCGCGGGATTGGATTTGCGGGTCGCGGCACTGGGCGCAAGTGCGTTGGGACTCTTGCTGTTCGTGGTGCTGGGCAATGGACTCATTCGCAGCGAGCACGCTGGCCGGCGCGCGCTGGCGGGTGTGGGGATACTGGCGCTCGTTGCCGCCGCGCTCGCGTTCACGCTGCCCATGTCGGAGATGTGGTGGCGCGTGCGCGACGACAGCTGGTTCCACGCCGCGGTCGCCGACAAGCTCACACGCAATGGCCTTCCGCTCTTTGACCCGTACTTCGCCGGGCTGCGCATCCAATACATGTATGCCTATCACGCGCTCATCGCCGCGTGCTCGTCCCTCGCCGGTATCGACTTCTTTCATGCCATGATTCTCGTCAACTCGATAGCACTCCTGTCGGCGGTGCTCGCGTTTCACGCGCTCGCAGGAGAATTCTCCCGGCGGGTAGGGCCGCGCGTGTTGGGCGTGGCGCTGCTGGTGTTCGGGATGAACGGGTGGTTTTTCCTGTCGTATCCCATTCGCTTCGCACGCGCGTTGTTCGGCCAGACGCAGGGGCTCGAGACGCTGCGCACGATGATACCGTGGACGCCGCCGGGGCACGCTACCGCCATCACCCTGCTGTCGGTCGAGGGCAACCAGTTCATGTTTCTCGACAAGTTCATGCTCGGCACCGCCATATCGCTCACGTTCGGCCTGGTGGCCGCGGTGCTGCTCTTGCTCGTACACGCGCGCCGCGGCTATTGGAGTGTGCGCTACGACGTCGCTTTTGTGTTGTCGATCGCCGGCGCCATCTTGTTCCACTCGGTCATCGGAATCGCGGCCGCGGTGGCGACGGCGGTCGTGCTCGGCCTCTTGCTCATCGTGCGCTCGCAGCCCGCTCCCGGCGGTCCGTCGTACGCGCGACTGCTTGCGTGGGTGTTGCTGGCGATTGCGCTAATCGTTCCGTACATCGCCTCGCTTCTCCCGCGTGACGGCGGCAGTGCCAGTATCTCCTTCGCTCTGCAGCCGTCGCAATTCATGGGACTGTTGTTCGATGTCCTGCCCGCGCTCGT
>JAICFA010000116.1 GCA_025923935.1 Candidatus Krumholzibacteriia bacterium | reverse complement strand
GCTTTCACCCAGTGGCTGAGAACGCCGCCTACCCGGCGCCCACCGCACCAAACACACCCGCCTTGGGCTTCTTGAAAGACCCCAGGCGCATTTGTTTGGTGCGCGTCCTGCCGCCGCTGCTGCAGTGACTCCATGTGAAATTTGTGATTACTGTCGCGGCGACAGTGAATGCGACCCACCGCCCAGAATCAGTTCTGCACGGGGAAGGCTACCAGGCAAAACGATCCCAACCGGTTTCGTCGTGCATATTGCGGCGCGCAGTCCAGTTGATCGCTTCCGCCCACAAGTCGACGGGATTGCGGTCGTCGGTGAGCACCGGAACACCGGCGATGTTCGGCTCGAATTGATTCGCCCACGCGTGCCGACGCTCGACCACCCGCGAGTGCAGATATGGATACGGTAGCGCGGAGCGCGGGTCGCCTAGCACCTCTTCGTCGAGCAACAAATCGCGATTGGAAGCCAGCAAGACCACATTACCCAGCGTATTGGGCGGCTCGGCGATGGGCAGCGCCACGACGCGCCGAAATTGCGTGTGTAACGTCGCCGCCAGCGAGCGGGTGAGGATGTCGTTCCATTCGCGCGTCTCGATGTTGATCGCGAGCACCCCGTCGTCGGCCATGCGGCTCTTCACCAGCCCGAACGCTTCCCGGGTCACCAAGTGGAACGGAATCGAGCTCGACCCAAAGGCATCCATCACCACGAGATCGAATTTGCGATCGCTGCCGATCAAAAACTCGCGTCCGTCCATGATGTGGATGGCGACGCTGTCAGGCTCGGTCCCGAAATAGTCCTGCGCCACCTTCGCCACCACGCGGTCGATCTCGACCGCGTCGACGCGCCACCCGCGGCGATAGTAGTCGCGCGCGACCGTCCCCCCGCCCAAGCCGATCAGCAGCATGTCGCCCGGTGCGTCGAAAAAGTGCGCCGGAATGTCCATCACCATGGCGTAGGAAAACACCGTGTTGAAGGTGAGCCGGTCGACGATGGTGTGCGTGCCGCCGTCGATGAGCAGCATGCGGCGGTCTTCCCAGTCGAGCACGCGAATGTCGGCGTAGGGGCTTTGGGCGTGAAAGGCCAGGGCGTCGCTGTAGCCGACGCGCTCGATGGGTGCGGCCGCGCCCAGACTCGCGAGGACGGCCGGGATCAAAAGACTCACGGCCACGGCAGCGGGACGCTCCCGCTCCGAGCGAAATGCCACCAGTGCCACCGCGATCAGTGCGGCGGCGCACATGGCGATGAGGCGGTTGACGCCCATGTACGGGATCAAAAAGAAACCGGTGCCGAGTGCCGCCACCACGCTGGCGACGGTGGACACCGCGTAGATGTTCCCCGCCGTCTTCCCCACTTCACCCAAGTTCTCGGCGCGCAGGCGAATCGCGTACGGGCTCACCATGCCCAAGAGTGTGAGCGGCGGGAAGAACAACAGCATCGATGCCGCCAGTACGGCTCCCCGCAACCCCAGCGGCTCGACCGCCTTGAGCACGGGGCGCTTGAGCCAGATGGTGAGCAACAGCCACACGCCCGCGACCGCCAGCACCAAGCCCAAGCGCGAGTAGCGCGGATTGCGGTCGGCCCAGCGTCCGCCGATGGCGTAGCCCACGCTCAGCGCGGCCAGCGTCACCGTGATCAACGCGGACCACAGGAAGAGACTGACGCCATAGAAGGGGCCCAAGACCCGCGTACCCACGATCTCGATGGCGAGCACCACGGCGCCGCTGACAAAGACGATGACGTATAGGGGGAAGTGATTGCGCATGGTTGTGCGTCCTTTGCGCTGAAGTCCCGCGAGTCTAGTCGCTGGCGGGGTGCCGGTCAATGCGCGCAAAAAAAAGGAGCCCGGTTGCCCGGGCTCCTTGGGTAGCCGCAGTTGCAGCTAGCTACTAATCGTCTTTGTCGTCTTTGTCGTCGTCGTCATCATCGTCATCGTCATCGTCATCGTCATCATCATCGTCATCATCATCGTCGTCGTCGTCACCACGCTTGCCGGACAATGTACAATTGTCGTTGACGGAATCGGACAACGCCTCCTTGTCGCCGGCGCAGGCGAGAGCCTTGACCTGAGCGACGGTGTAGGGGAAGTCCTCGAAGTCCGGATGCGACGCGTTCAGCAGCGCGGCCACGGCGTGGAACGCCAACGGATTGTGCGTGTCCTCGATGTGGATCGCTTCACCCAGCGTGGTGTTGTCGCCGAAGATATCGCAACCGAACACGTCGTCGAAGACATCGTCCGGATCGAAGCCGGTCGGACCCCAGTGGTTGAAGTGGTTCTTCCAGAAGCCCGGCGAGCAGGATTCGAAGTCGTCATCTTCCTCTTGGCAAAGTCCTGCGTCGAGCCAGCGAGGGGCCTTGCAGTGACCGACGTCGATGCACGGCGTGCACCCGTCCGGACCGGCGTCGCTGTCCATGCCTTCGATACCCTGGTTGGCGGGCGAGAAGGTGTAGCCGTCGGGCAGCTCGAAGCAAACGCGGTAGTCGAAATTCTCGTCGACCGGGTCGAACAGATAATTGCCGCTAGCGTTGGTGACTGTCGTCGCCACGACGCGGCCGTCGCACGTTTCCAGTCTTACCGTGACGCCGGGCGCGCCCGGCTCGGCTTGGTCTTGCACGCCGTTGCAGTTGGTGTCGAACCAAACGCGATCGCCGATCGACGCGCATCCTTCCGTCTCATCCGTGCGACGGAGGCCGGCGTCGACGTAGCGAGGCGCTTTGCAATCGTTGAGAATGACGCACGCATTCAAACATCCGTCCGCCATCACATCGCTGTCGCTTTGTTCCACGCCGCCCTGATTCGGCGTTGTCCATGTGTATCCCGGCGGTGCAAAGAAGCACAGCCGGTAGCTAACGGCGTCGTCGAGATTTGAGAACAGGTAGTTGCCGTTTGCATCCGTGGTCGTGGTAGCGGCCAATCCACCACCGCATACCTCGGCTTCGACGGTCACACCCGGGACACCGGGCTCATTGGCATCCTGGACGCCGTTGCCGTTCTCGTCGAGCCAGACCTTATCGCCGATCGAGCCGCACAGAACGCCCGCTGGCGAAAGCGCGTTGTTAGATCCTCCATTACCATCATCGCCCGAATTACCACAGCCCGCGGCCAATGCCGCGAGGCTACACATCAAAAGAAAACGCAAATGATGTCGCATAAAGATGTCCTCCTGGAATGCGAGTGGGGGGCTGGTGAGCGCCTAAATTCACGAGCGCCCGCGACTGATATTCCAAACCATATTCTTACGATATTCCTACTTCCACGCCCGGGCGTGGTCACACCTCAACAGATCAATTTGGAACGACGCGAAACCGTAATGCTGTATACGAGCGACTAGACATGGGCTGGTTTTGACGACTGCGACGGGCTATTTCGTGGGCAATCCCACAAAAAAAGGGAGCCCGGTTGCCCAGGCTCCCTTTCATGTCCGCTCTCGCGGCTAACGACTAGCGTTCACGTCGTCGTCATCATCCTCGCGCCGGTCGTCATTTGCCGCTAAGCGGGCAGCCAGCCTCGTTTGCACCAGCGAGTAGGTTCTTGCCGCCCTCGAGATCACCCGAGGCCACCGCGTCGCAAACGATGTCCATGACTTCGCTTACGCTGTACTTGTAGTCCACGCCGCCACTGGCCGCGTTCAGCAAGGCCGCGACACCGTGGTACCCGAGGTTCTTCAGCGTGCCTTGGCTGTTGAGCGCCTCGCCCAGCGTGGTGTCGTCCCCGAAGAGGTCGCAGCCGAACACTGCGTCGAATTCGTCGTCGGGGCTGTAGCCGGTCCCGGCCCAGTGGTTGAGGTGGTTCTTCCAGAAGCCCGGGGTGCAACCTTCGGCCTCATCCTCTTCGCGGCACAGGCCCGCATCCACGTAGCGCGGCTCCTTGCAGTCGTTCAAGTCGATACAATCGGCGGTGCAGCCGTCGGGGCCGGCATCGCTGTCGTTGCCCTCGACACCGCCCTGATTGGCCGGCGCGAACGTGTAGCCCGCGGGCAGCACGAAGCAGACGCGATAGTCGACGGAGTCGTCCAGGTTGTCGAACAGATAGTTGCCGTTGCCGTCGGTGACCGTCGAGCCGACGAACGCACCTGCGCACGTCTCGAGGTTCACGGTGACGCCGGACACGCCGCCTTCGCCGCCGTCCTGAATGCCGTCGCAGTTGCCGTCGAGCCAAACACGGTCGCCGATCGAGCCGCAACCTTCCTCACCCGTGCGGACCAAGCCCGCGTCGACGTAGCGCGGTGCTTTGCAGTCGCTCAGAATGACGCAAGCGTTCAAGCAGCCGTCCGCCATGACGTCGCTGTCGGTCTGCTCAACGCCACCTTGATTCGGAACCGTCCAGGCATAACCGGGCGGCGCAAAGAAGCACAACCGGTAGCTGACACTGTCGTCGAGGTTATCGAACAGATAATTGCCATTGGCGTCGGTCGTGGTGGTGGCCGCGAGGCTGCCGCCGCAGACTTCGGCCTCGACCGTCACACCAGGCACGCCGGGTTCGGTACCGTCCTGAATGCCGTTGCCGTTCTCGTCGAGCCAGACCTTGTCGCCGATCGAGCCACACAGCTCGGCCGCCGGCGAAAGGGCGTTGCTCGAGCCGCCGTTATTGTCTTTGTCCGAATTGCCGCAGCCAGCAGCCACAGCTGCAAGGCTACAAAGCAACAGGTAACGTAGGTGCTGTCGCATGTGATGTTCCTCCTGGGTGATTGATTGGGGGCCTTGGGGCGGCGTCCATCGAAACGCGCCCACGTTGATTCTCCCTCGCCCATTCCTTAGGGGGGGCATGGTTCGCCTAAACAAACCGTGCGGGGACGCCTCGAACCGTAATGTTCCCCACGAGCGGCGGAATATCGGCCGGTTTGCGGCGCACTAAATGGCCATTTCATGCCCAAACCCACACATAGAAAAAGGGAGCCCGGTTTCCCGGGCTCCCTTTGGGAACCGTACAGTTCCCTAGTTCGTCTCTTTTTTGCCACCGCCGGTGGTGTTACCACCAGAAAGCGGGCAGCCTTCCTCGTTCGCGTCGGCCAGGGCATCCTTGTCGCCGTCGCAGACGAGATCCTTCACTTCGGACTCCGAGTAGTCGAAGTCGACGTCCGGGTGCGCGGCGTTGAGCAGCGCAGCCACGCCGTGGAACGCGAGCACGTTGTGCGTCCACTCGACATGCACGGCTTCGCCGAGCGTCGTGTCGTCGCCGAAGATCTCGCAACCGAACACGTCGTCGAAGATGTCGTCGGGGCTGTAGCCCGTCAGTTCCCAGTGCGTGTAGTGGTTCTTCCAGAAGCCCGGCGTGCAGCCTTCGCCGCCGTCTTCGCGGCACACACCGGCGTCACGCGTACGATCGTCTTCGCAATCGTCGAGTTCGAAGCAGTCGGTGCAGCCGTCGGCGTTGACGTCGCTGTCGATACCGTCGTTGCCGCCCTGATCCTTCGGCGACCATTCGTAGCCGTCCGGCAGGAGGAAGCAAACCTTGTAGCTGAGCGCATCGTCGACGTCCTCGAAGAGGTAGTCGCCGTTCACGTCGGTCACGTCGGTGTCAACCAGCTGACCCTCGCAGGTGTACAGGCTGACTTCGACGCCCGGCAGACCCACTTCCTCGCTCTCGTCCGGAAGCTTGTCCTGCAGGCCGTTGCAATTCTCGTCGACGAACACGCGATCGCCGATCGTGGCGCACGGCTTCTCTTCTACGACGCACAAACCGGCGTCGTAGTAGGCCGGCGCTTTGCAGCTCTGCACGTCGGCGCAGCTGGTGTAACCGGTGACGACGTCGGCATCGCTGTCGTTGGCTTCCACGCCGCCCTGGTTGGCGGGTGCGAACGTGAAGCCCGCGGGCAGGACGAAGCGAATGCGATAGTCGAGCGCGTCGTCGAGATTGCTGAAGAGGTAGTTGCCGCTAGCGTCGGTCGAGGTCGAGCCGACCATACCGCCGCCGCACACGTGCAGTTCGACGGTCACGCCCGCGTAGCCGGGCTCGCCGCCGTCCTGGATACCGTTGCAGTTGGCATCGACCCACACGCGATCGCCGATCGACGCGCACGGCGCGAGATTCGGCGAGAACGAGTTGTCGGTGAGATTGGGTTTGTTCGTGTCGCTACAGCCGGCGGCAAGCGCGGCCACGCAACAGAACAGCAAAGTCCGGAGATGCTGTCGCATGGGTGTACTCCCTGGTGATCTGTGAGTGCTTGGACACGGGGGCGTAACTCACCCGTACCCGAGAGATATTGCTTTGGTAACGCAATAACTCTAGCACGACTGTAAGCCACTTGGAAGCCCAAAACGGGCCGTCGCGACGCCATAAACCTCATCCTGAACAGTTGTTGGGGCTTAGCGCGGGCGTGGATCCCTCCCCGTTCCCCAAAGGTCCTCATTGCTCCGCAAAAAAAAAGAGGGGCGCCTTGGCGGCGCCCCTCGAGGAACCATGACGAAGTTTCGGACTAGTTGTCGAAACCGGTCAGCGGATGGATCTGCAGGTTTCCACCGGCCGGGTAACCCGCGACCGTGTAGATGACCGGGCTATTCGGATCCGTCGTCGCATGGATGATGATGCGATAGTAATCCGGGCACGCGCAGTCCACCAGCTCGACGCTGCCGTTACGGCCGAAGCCGTCCGCCGGGCACGAGTTCGGCACGGTCTTGCCGCGACCCGGCTCGCCACCGTCGTCGACGTTCACTTCGAAGTAGTGGAGCGACTGATGCTCGACTACCACACCCGTGAATGCCGGCGGCGCGCTCTTGACGTTGTGGAACTGGCCCACTCCGTAGAAGTCGATCTGCTTGGTCGGCGCATGACGCGCGGGGTTGCAGAAGCCGTCGTCGTAGCACTCGATCAAGCTGATCTCGGTGCCATCCGGCGCGCTGTGCGTGCCGCCATGGAACGCGAACGAACCGCTCGGGCCGCTGTGGTTGTTGTGCTCCCACTCGCCGGCCGGCTGCGGGGGCAGAGCCGTGTTGGCGCCGGCCTGGCCGCCGAACGTGTAGCGGTCGCCGTTGCTGGCCCTGCCGTTGCTAAGCGTGCCGTTCCACTCGCCGAGCTCGTTGACACCGCCGCCGGTCATGCGGCAGCCGGTGGCTTCTTCGATCTCGCACAGGCCCGCATCGATGTAGCGGATCGGCTTGCAGTCGCTCGGATCGATGCAGTCGGTGCAACCGTCGAGGTTGACGTCGCTGTCCGTGCCTTCGCTGCCGCCCTGATTGGCGGGCGAGAACACGTAGCCGTCGGGCAGCTCGAAGCACACCTTGTAAATCAGGTATTCATCGAGACCGGTGAACGAATAATTGCCGCTCGCGTTGGTCGTCGTCTCAGCGACGAAATCACCGTCGCAGGTGAACAGACGCACGACAACGTCGGGCAGACCCTGTTCGGTCTCGACGCCGTCGACCTTGTTCTGGATGCCGTCGCAGTTCGCGTCGAGCCAGACGCGATCGCCGATCTCGAGACATCCCACCTGGAACGGTGTCATCGCGACGTTCGCTTCCGGTGTGGTGGTGGAATTCTCATTGGTGTCAGCGCACCCTGCCGTCAACGCGGCAATGGTACACAAAAGCAGAAACCGGACGTGATAACGCATGGTCTCATCATCTCCCGAGTGTTGGGTTTTGTGCGGGAACGGGGGCGTAATTAACCCGGGCCCGTAAAGAGCTCACCAGTGATGGCAACAATGGTAGCTGAACCTCAGCTATGTTTCCAATCGAAAATGGCGTACGGACGCCACTTTCTGGGTTTTGTGAAGCAAACGCGCGACTACGCAGCCTTGATGAGAATTGTGCCGGCGACGATGAGGGCGACACCGGCCCATCGGGCCGCCGACATCCGTTCACCCAAGAACACGACACCCAGGAGTGCGGCGATGACGACCGAGAATTCACGCACGGCGGTGATATATCCGACCGGCCCCGCGGCGTACGCGAAGAGGATGATGAGGTAAGTTGCCGGCGATCCCAAGCCGATAATCCATACCGTTTTCCAATGTTTTCGATAGGCCGGCAGAAGGGCCGCGTGGAGGTGTTTTCGAAGTAGGATCGCCAGTGCCACGGCTCCCACACCCGTCTCCACCGCCAAGTACGCCGGCGGCGCCATCGTCGTTACCCCGCGGTCGTCGAGCAATGTGTAGGCGGTGATCGTGAGCCCTGTCAGCAGGGCCGCCGCCAGTGCCTTCCCGCGCACGCCACTCCGCGAATAGCCCATCGCGATCACCCCGACGCACACCGCCCCAATCCCGAGCGCGCCCGTGTAGGACAGCGGCTCGTGCAGCCAGACCAGCGAACCGATCGCCGTTCCCGCCACCCCAGTGCCGCGCGCAATCGGATATGCGAAGGAGATGTCGCCCGCTTCGTACATGCGTGCGAGCGCCCACCAATACGCGCAGTGCACCAGCCCGCTCACGCAACCAATCATGAGCCCCTCGCGCGGAATGGGATTTCCCATTTGCGTCGCGACCGCGGATGGAATCGTCGCGACGGTGGAAAGCGCAGCACCGAGCCAGAGGACCGTCAATCCTCCGCCCGATTTCTTGGCGAAAAAGTTCCACGTAGCGTGGATTAAGGCGGCGAGGAGAATGAAGGAGAGAAGCGTGAGAGACATCGGCGCGTCAGCGTAACACGGAGCCGACGGCGCGTCATTCCAGGTTTACATGTTGCGTCGATACTCGCCTCCCACCTCGAAGAGCGCCTGCGTGGTCTCTCCCAACGAGCACACCTTGGCCGCTTCCATCAGCTGATCGAATACGTTCTCGTTGCGCACCGCGGCGCGCTGGATGGCGCGCAGCGCTTCCTTGGCGCGGTCGCCGGAGCGCTGGTGGAGGGCTTTCACGGTGGCGATTTGGCGCTGCTTCTCGTCCTCGGTGGCGCGAATCACTTCGCGCGGGAGGACGGTGGGCGAGCCTTCGTCGGACAAGAAGGTGTTCACACCGATCACGGGCAGCTGGCCGGAGTGCTTGAGCGTTTCGTAATAGAGCGATTCTTCCTGGATCTTGCCGCGCTGGTACATGGTTT
>JAICFA010000115.1 GCA_025923935.1 Candidatus Krumholzibacteriia bacterium | reverse complement strand
GCGCGTGGTGCTGCTCGAGCGCGACCGCTGTGCGATTCACGAGACCGGCCATACCACCGCGCATATCACCCACGTCACCGACAAGCCGCTCCACACGCTGGTCGACGATTTCGGCAAGGATCATGCGCGTGCCGTTTGGGATTCGCTGCGCGCCGCCATCGATCAAATCGCGATGAACATCCGCCGCGAGCAAATCCAGTGCGAGCTGGTTTGGGTGCCGGGGTATCTTCACACGGCGTTCGCGGACAACCCCGACAAGAAAACCATCGATGGGCTGCACCAAGACGCCGAGCTCGCGAACCAGCTCGGGTTCGAAGCGACGTTCCGCGAGAGTGTGCCCGTCGTCGGACGGCCGGGCGTACAGTTCAACGGCCAAGCGAAGTTTCACCCGCGCAAGTATGTCGCCGGCTTGCTGAAGGCGATTCCGGGCGAAGGTTGCGACGTGTTCGAAGGCACGAACGTGGACGAGGTCGAAGAAAACCCGCTGGTGGTGCGCGCCAACAATCACCGTGTGCGCTGCAGCTACGTTGTGATCGCCACCCACGTTCCCATCATGGGCAAAGCGGGCGCACTATCGGCCACGCTTCTGCAAACGAAGCTGTATCCGTACAGCTCCTACGCGATGGGTGCACGAGTTCCATCGGGGACAATGCCCGAGGCGATATTCTGGGACACGGGTGATCCGTACTACTATTTGCGTGTCGACCGCCACAAGGACCACGACTACATCATCTACGGCGGCGAAGATCACAAGACGGGAACGGAAGCGAAGACGGTTGAGATTTTTCGCCGTCTCGCAGGGGCGCTGCACGGGCTCGCGCCCGACGCGGTGGCCGACCACCAGTGGTCGGGGCAAGTGGTGGAGACACCGGATGGACTGCCGTACATCGGCGAGACCACGGATCGTCAGTTCGTGTCGACCGGCTATTCGGGACAGGGGATGACGTTCGGCACGCTGGGTGCCATGTTGGCGGTCGACGCGTATCTACGGCGCAAGAATCCGTGGAGCGATTTGTACGCGCCGGACCGCAAAGCAATCAAGTCCGGCAAGTGGGACTACCTCCGCGAGAACGCGCAGTTTCCATACTATCTTGTGCGCGACCGGTTGGCGCGCGCCGAGGACGACGAGCTGACCGCACTTGCACGCAACAGCGGGATGATCTTGTCGCTGTCGGGGAAGAAGGTGGCGGCGTTCCGCGACCAAGACGGCAACGTCACCTTGCTGTCACCGGTGTGCACGCACCTGAAGTGCATCGTAGCGTGGAACGAAGCCGAGCAGACGTGGGATTGTCCGTGCCACGGATCGCGCTTCCGGGCGACGGGAGAAGTGTTGGCCGGACCGGCCGAAGAGAATCTGGAGAAAATATCGAGCGCCGAGATATCGGCGCGTAAGAGGTAGCTTCGCGGGCGCGCGTCGCGCGTAATTCCTGCTAGAGCCGCGCGTGAACGCGTCCCGCGAATCCTACCTATCGCTTAGGTTGTGGCCGGAAGATTGCGCCCAAACAAACCGAGGCCTCTGCTTCTCGACATCGACAGGAACATTAGAAGGCGTAGGTCAACTCGTGAGTACGATTCACGGGTAGGACAGTTGTCTTGACACGCCGCAGATAGTAATCCCGCCACCGATCCGAAAGTCGAGTCTTCTCGAAGAACAGGCGACTTCCGGCTAGATCCCGAACTCGCCAGGGTCTACTCGCGAGTCCTAAAAGCATTGCTGACGTCACGCGATCGCCCTTCTCGCGGCGTCGCTTCATGTAATTACGCCATACTTGGAATATCGTAAGCTTCTCGATCGAGGCCTGACGCCGTTTTGCCCACGCTATTGTCTCTCGCTTGTGTGCGGCCGTGCTGTGCCGAATCATCCGGTCGATGAGGTTTACCTCCCAAAGCGGATTGCGCTCATCTCGACGTTCTTTGGAAGACGTCACCCGATGGGTTAGGTCGATTCCCGATGAGGCGATCGCCCGCGCGTACGCCGGGTGATCGTCGCTGCGCAGCGTTACCAAACCTTTCTTTGAAAAAACCGCAAGAAGGGCCCGCACACCGGTCTGAACGGCTTTCGGGTCCGGCTTACCAAGTTGAGCCTCCAAGTCCAGCCGACGCGCCCTTTGCTCGGCGGTCATACGACCTTTTCGTCGCAAGGGACTATCCGTGTGGTAGAGGAAATAGCCAGACTCGACGTCGACGGCGACGTTGTGGTGGAAGGGAAAGTACTGACTCCACTCGAAGGTTTCGAAGCCGTCGATGGCAATCTCGTCAACTTGCGAAATACGAGCGAGCTCGCGTGCCTGCAGAAGAAGGCAATGGCGACCGAGTCGGGCTACTTGGTGCGCGATGGTCGACGGACTGCAGCTGAGCGCCCGGGCCATTTGACGGTTCCCCATGCAACCGACGACCATCAAGACGATGCGCTTGACTAGCTCGGGGCGCTTTTGCCAGTAGGAGGTCGAGAAGGTCTGTGTACTGAAGTGACGCTTGCAGGCACGGCATGTAAACCGCTGGATACGGTGCGGCCGTCGTTGTCGCGCAAAGTACCCCTTGCGAATGAACGGCCAGTCGGGTGACAACGTGTTGAAGTAGATACAATTCGGGTTGGGGCAGTGCGGCGGAACCCAAGAAAGCAAGCTGGCAGGCATGCCTCGGCTCCGGCACGCACCGTGCCAAGCACAATTTCGCGGTCACAACCTATCGTTTACGAATCGTGCAGTAGACCCAGCCCGTTTCGCCGCCCATCGTCTTCACCTGCATCCACGGACCATCTTCGGCGAGCACTTTGATGGAATCGCCGGGCGACTGATTCTCGAGCATCCGCTTCGCGAACGGATCGATCTTTTTGGTGTCGGCGGGGTTCACCGCCGGATCGCCTTCGAACAAATACTTCAGACGTTCGAAAAAGCCGCGACGCTTGGGGGCTTCTTCCGCCTTGATCCGCTGGGCGTGCTCGGCGTCGATCTCGCCCGAAAGTTCGCGCAACCGGCGCATGGTTTCGCGCGCCAGCGCCGTCTCGGGCGCGATGTCGGACTCGCAGAACGGGCAACGATTCAGGGTGATCTCCACCATGACGTTGCAGCACGGGCACGGCACCGACTTCGCGTCGAACTTGCGTGCCTGCTTGATGCGCATTAGCTCGTCGATCTCGCCGAGCTTCTCGGGGGTGGCCGCTTTTTCATTGGCGGCCCGGGCGGTTGCTTCGGCCTTGTCTTTCACCAACGTATCCACGACAGACCTCGACCCGGCGCATGGCGCCGGTGAAAATTTTGGCGATGGTAGGTACGCGTAAAGTGACCGGAGGCCGGGGGTGCAAGATTTGAACCAAGGGGGTCAATTTTCCTCTTCCTGCTTCTTCTCCACCTCCTTGCGGGCCTCTTTCTGGGCCTCATCCTTGCCGCTCGAGTCCTGCTTCTCCAGATCGACGGTGCCCTCGATGCCGGGGCGGAGGGCCTCGAGGAATGCGTTCTGCAGCAGCCCGCCGATGGTGGAGAAGATGTCGGTGCCCGGCTGATCGGTGCGGCCCGCGATGGGGACCGTGGTCGCGATTTGATCCTCGTTGGTGAGCAGCTCGCCGACCGCACTCACGACCGCCTCCCACACCGCCTTGAGCGGGTTCTTCTTGTTTTCGTCCCAATCGACGATCTCCACATTGCGGAAGATCGGTTTGATATAACCCTCCACCCGGCCGTTGGCGGCCGCCAGCTCGGTATCGAGATCCATCGTACCGCCCTCGAAGTCGAAGTTCGCCTTCGCCCGAATGATGTTGTTGATCTCCTTCAGCTTGAGCTTGCGCAGCGACACGTTCAGATCGAACGTTTTCTCGTCCGCCATCGGATTGAGCTCCATTTTCAGCTCCACCGGTGCGTGCTTCATCGCGTACCCGCGACCTTCCACCGCGGCAAACAGGGTGTCGCTCACGTCCTTGCTGTTTGTGAGGTTGGTGGCGGCGACAAACACACTGTCGATGAACACGTCCACCGGCGGATCGCTGTGGTAGTCGCGGTAGTGAATCTCCCCGTCGCTGATATCGAACTTGTTGAACCGCAGCGGAAACAAAGCGTCGACGGTGGGGAGCCACGCGTCGCTGATGGATTTTTGTTTTTGCTCCTCGGTGGGTCCGTCGACGAAGTTGAGCTTGGCGCTGTTGAGCGATATCTGGCCCACGAACTCGCCGTCCAACAATGCACCCCATTGCACCGACAGGTCGACGACGTCGGCGGCAAAAAACGGGACCTCGACCTTGCCCGACGTCTTCACCAGTTGCACGTCTTCGATCTGGTACGCGCCGCGAAAAAGGTGCACGTCGATGTCGCCCACGCGGCCGTCGTAATCGGGAATCTCGTCGAGCTTATGATTGACGTATCGCTGCAGACCGTACGGGAGGTAGATGCGCGCGGCGATCAGAACCACCAAGATAGCGCCCAACGTGATCAGCAGTTTGCGGCGTCGTGACGCGAATTTTCTCCATTGAATCTTCATGACATTCGCTCACGGGTGCGGACCATCTGGGGCTCACAGTCGCATCGCCTCCTGCTTTGAACCTATGGCCGTGGGTGCCTTCAAATTGTTGGTTCTTCTACATTCTTGGGCAAAAGCGGTCGTTTTCGCGGGCAAAAAAACGGCCGCCGACATATGTCTTGCCGGCGGCCGTGTTAACCAACGGATGCGCGCTATTTCTTGGCTGCCTGAGCGGCTTGCGGGACGACGTCCCACGGCGCACGCGCATCGACCAACATCACGGCCGGCGCGTCGCCGACGACTCGAGCGGTGTGCGGCGTCTTGTTGACGAGCGCGAAGAACGAGCCCGGACCGAGGGTCGACTCTTTCCCGTCGACCGTCAGCGCGAGTGTTCCCGACACCACCGTCACGTAGTGATCGGCGCTGTGGTGGTGGAGCGGTGTCACCAGGCCCGCATCGTACTTGAGAAAGAAGTGCGACGCGCCCTTGGTCATGTCGCCTTCCACCGCGGCTGTCGAAACGCCTGGGAAGGCGGCCGCGGTCCATTTGACGTCTGCGGACGGGGTGACAGATGACTTGGCCGCATCGCCGGCGACGGCGGTCGACAGCGCCGCGGCGGTCAGCAGCAACGCAGTCGTTACGAGAGCGAAACGCGATTTCATGAGCTACCTCCTGGGGGTTGGGACGAACGATCGGCTGTTGCCGGCTACGAAGGTGCAGTCTACCATCTAGTAGGTAGGGATGGCAAGGGTCGGAATCGATGTGGTATTCTCGAATTCCCATGGGCGCCAAACGCGATATCAAGACCGCCGACCGCATCCTGGACGCGGCCGAAAAGCTGGTCCAGGTGCGCGGGTTCAATGCCTTCAGCTACGCCGACGTCTCCAAGGCGGTCGGCATCCAAAAGGCCAGCCTGCACCATCACTTTGCGACCAAGACCGACCTGGGCGTGGCGTTGGTGGAGCGGTACCGGCGGGTGTTCTTGGAGGCCTTGGCCGGCATCGAGTCGGAGGAGGACGCCGCCGTCGACCGGCTCGAGCGCTATATCGGTCTCTATCGCACCGTGCTGCGCAAGAAGCGCATGTGCATGTGCGGAATGCTGGCGGCCGACGTCGCCACGCTGCCCACCCCGATGCGGGATAGTGTGGCGGTGTTCTTCGCGGAGAACGAGTCGTGGCTCACGCGCGTGATCTCTGCGGGTACGTCGCGAGGCGAGCTCCATTTTGCCGGAACGCCGGCCTCGATGGCCGCGTTCATCGTGAGCTCGCTGGAGGGCGCCATGCTGGTCGCACGCGGCCGCGGCGAGCCCGCCCACCTGGACGATGTCGCATCGCTCCTCATCGCCAACATGCGGCCACCCACACCGAGTCGATCCGCCAAAGCGCGCTAACAGCAAAAACGCCCGACCACGCAGTGGCCGGGCGCTTCGTCGACGCGATTTGCGTGCAAACCTACTTGAGCAGCACGACCTTTCGCGTCAGTGTCTCCGCGGAGCCAGCCAGTCTGACGTAATAGACACCCGACGCCACCGCCGCGCCGTTGTCGTCGACGCCGTTCCACGGCGCGTTGTGCGCTCCTACGTCTTTCATTCCCGCTTCCAACGTTTTCACCAAGCGTCCGCCGACATCGAATATCGACAGTGTGACTCGCTGCGCGGTCGCAAGCTCGTAGTGGATGTTGGTCGTCGGGTTGAACGGATTCGGGTAGCTCGTCAACGTGGAGGCTCTGGGCCCCACCGCCACCGCGGTGGGCAGTGCGTCGAGCCAGCCCAGATCGGTGAAATGGGCGAGCGTCAGATCGACGTCGTCATTGAGGTTCCCATTGATGGCCGGCTCCATCAGCAAATTGGGCAAGGCACTGACGTCCCAGTGCGAGATCGACGAGCCGCCCTGATACGGATTAGGTGCGAAAAGCTTCACGCGACCATTGGCATCGGCACCCGCCAGGTGATCGGGATCCAGCGCGAGCGTCACGTTGACGCCGCCGCCCAACGCCGACTTGATTTGGTTGCCATTCGCGAGCGTCACACTCGCTACCGGTATAGTGATGCTCGGATCGCTTCCACCCATTGCGGGCGGCGTGCTGGATGACACGTTGTCGACGATGATCACGGCGATAGCGCCGGCCGCCTGCGCGAACGCTGCCTTCTCCGGGAAGGTACAGGTGCCGCGGTCGATCAGCGCGATCTTGCCGTTGATGGCGCCGCCGTTGGTCAGCGCCGAACACGCATCCGAGGCCGGTGCCGCGCCGTCGTTGGCGAGCACGACGTCGCCGGTGACCCCGGCTTCGGTGAGCGGTGCGCCAAAGCCGGCGGTTCCGAGCGCCATCGTCGGCGGTAGGCCCGCACCGCTGTTGACGTACAGTGTCGGCAGACCGCCCAGGACCAGCGGGGCATGCGCCGTCACGGTCGCACCGTTCCAAACCACATTTCCGTTGTTGATGGCCGATGCGGCACGCTGTGCGTCGCTCAGGTTGGGCCACGTCTGACCCAGCGTGTTGTCGCGAATGAACGTCTCGTACAGATCGTCGAACCCCTGCGCTTCTTGGCCGGCGGAGTTCACCAGCGTGCTGAAGCCGAGGCCGTGCCCGAGCTCGTGCAAGACGACGGGAAGCAACTCGATGTTGGTACCCTCGTTGCCGTCGTAACCGTAATACCACCTGCGGCCGCCCAGACAGGACGGATCGCCGTTGAGCGCGCTGTTAAAAGTCGCGTTGATGTCGTGCAGTCCGGGATTCTGGTCGGCGTTGGCCAGCTTGTTGGCGAGCGCGACGTGATACCACGTCGACGGCCGTTCGTTGCCGGGGAAGTTCATGTACACCTCGGTGGGTCCGGCCGAACCCAGCACCGCCTGGGTCGCGGTGCACGTCTGCGCATTGAACTGCGCGCGCACCACGATGTTGACATTACTCGGGAGCAATCCACCCCAGATATTCGCGGCGTGTTGGAACACGTTGAGGCGCTGTTGGCCGACGGTGGTGCCGGAGTTTCCACCCACCGGTGCGGCCGGTGTGGGATCGTTGAAGCCTTCTCCCGCGCCGTCCGCGTTCAGAATGGTGATGGTCGCCGCACTCGCGGTGAGCACGCCGGCCAAGAGAAGCAATGCCGCAGCAAGTAGCATGTGTCGCATTACTTCACCTCCGGCGTGGCAGCCGTCGCTTTTTCGCGGACGTCGTTGTCGACGCGAGGACCGTTGTCATCGCAAAACGTTGCGACGCCGTTTTCGTCGATGCGAATCGTCGCCACGCTCTGGTAACGGCCCTGCAGATCCATGGAGACCGCGCCATTGGCGTGACGGACGAGCGTCAATCCCTCGGTGTCGCGGCGCACGGCGTTTTGCGTGTCGATGTCGAGCTCGTTTTGGGCTGCGGCAACGGGGCCGGCCTGTAGGTCGCCGGTCTCGGGGTCGAGATAGACCTTCATGCCCGCCGCGCCGGCCGGATCGACGGGTTGGTGGGTGTCGGAGGGAGGGGGAGTCGAGGCGACCAAAGCGGTCGCGGTGACGGTCGCGAGCAGGACGAAGCCTCTCACGAAGTGGTTAAGCTTCATGGCGTTTCCTTCGCGTCAGGGTGTCGTCGTGGAGAAAAAGCCGGGGCGGGCTGCTGGCACAATAAGCAACCGGGCGTGGCAAAAATCAACAGAGGTATGCGCTATTCGCTCTGAACTTTTCGGCGGAGCTCTTCCAAGTTCAGCTCGATGGATTGATTCGAGCGGAGCAGGTCTTCCAACACCGCTTCGCTGGTGCGCGTTTCCGGTTTGGCGGGGCGGGTGTCGTCGAGGA
Source organism: Candidatus Krumholzibacteriia bacterium (assembly GCA_025923935.1). Classification (GTDB taxonomy): domain Bacteria; phylum Krumholzibacteriota; class Krumholzibacteriia; order WVZY01; family JAKEHA01; genus JAKEHA01. The sequence continues at coordinate 898 of JAICFA010000115.1, read as the reverse complement.
AGGGGAGAAGGCTGGCCCAGATGTCGCGCGGCAGGACGCTTTCCAAATATTCGAGACTCGTGCCGCGCAGCAGCGTGTCGCTGGTGAGTAACCCTTTGAAGGCGATCTGGAGCGGCGCGCGCGGGAGCACGAGCGACAAGAGCGTAAAGACGTGCTCCATGCTGCGCGTGGTGCGAAGGCGCAATGTGTCGTCGATCTCCAACGATTCGTTGCCGGCCGGTTCGTCGATCAAGCGCTGCTCGTGCCATAAGGCTTTGTCGACGCGCGTCTCGCTCACCACTGCGGCATAGACGTCGCTTGCGGTCGGCGCGAGCGATGGTGCTTGCTGATGAATACGCGCCAGCGCGCGGCCGGCCTGGAAGCGCACCTCGAAGCGCCGGTCGGAGAGGGCGGCCATAAGACCCGCTTGCGCGCGCGCCGTCGCACAGGTGCCGAGAATACGGGGGATGCGGCGGCGAATGGCGAAGTCTTCATTGGGGTCGAGCAAGCGATCCACCAGCTGGCCGGTGATGAACGGCGCCGCTTTCGCAAGCGCCCGCGACGCCCACCCGGTGACTTCATCCCAGGCGAGCAGCGAGATCACTTGTGCCGCCAGCGCGGGCGTGAGCGCGCGCCCCTGGCGCAGCTCGGCGTGCACGCGCTTGGGTTGGCCGGACCGCAGTGCGACCAGCGACGCAATCTCGGGGTCCAAAGCCGCACCCAGTCGCGCCGGCGGTTCCATCTCGATCGCTTCTTCGCGCGGCGCCGACGGCCGCTAGATCCCGCTCGACGAGCTTAGTTCGTACAAGCTTATGTTGCCCGTCGACAACGACAGATCGATCCCGGCGAACGACTCCATCATGGTGGTGCGCAGCGCCGGATCGTACTGAATGTCGAGAACGTTGGCGCGGTCGAGCAG